>CAIWPS010000797.1 GCA_903914615.1 uncultured beta proteobacterium
CCTTCGCAGCCGCTGCGGCCTCGGCTTCGACCCGAACGACAGCCTCTTCTGCTGCCGCCTTGGCTTCTGCCGCGATCTTCAGCGCCAGGGCCGGCGCGATGGCTTCGACCTTCTTCTCGACGGCGGCGACTTCCGCCGCGGCCCTCGGCGAGAAGTGCTTCACCACGCCGACGACCAGCGCCAGTGCGGCGATGATGACGGCGGCGATGCCGATGTACTGCAGGGCTTGTTCCATGATGCGTTCTCCGGTTGATCAGGCGAATGCCTGGGTTGCTGCCTCGGCGTACTGCTGGCGCAGGTCGGCCTGCTCCATCGCCGGGCCGTTGATCTGCTTGGTGATCGACCCCCACATGGAGGCGTCCGCGAGTTCGTTGCAGTGCCGCGTCTTCCAGAACCACGCGGCCACAAGGGCGGCGTCTGCCGGGTCGGACAGCAGCCACGGCTGATCGAGGTACGGCCGGGCCATGGCCGTCGCGGCGTCGGCCACATTTCCGCGGCCGGTGAGCATCACGAGACCGCGGCCCCTGAACATCCATCCGTCGCCGGTGTCGGCCGGGCCGTTGCCCATGCGGTCGCTGTAGACCGCCAGGGCCAGGGCCCTCGGGTTGCGCACCAGGGTCGAGGCCTGCTGCAGCGACGTGACCTCTTCGGAGAACACCGCGCGGATGCGCTCCGGAGTCGTGTAGTAGAGGTTCTCCTCGAGGACCGTGAAGTTCGCGCTCTCGACGCGCATCTGCCCGATGAAGGCGCCGACACGGGCCGGGGTGTCGATGTCGTACCTGTCGCAGGCGAATTGCAATGCGTCCTCGAACTGCCGGGCCTGAGTCGGGTGCAGGCCCGCGGAGACCAGGGTCGCGACGGTGATGTCTTGGGTCATGGTGGACCTTTCGCCTCCAGGTGCCGCTGGTGCGCATTGGCGGCGATGTACGCCGCGGTGGTGGCCGTCACGACGCTGGCGAATGCGCCATCGCCGAGGTGCTCGTGTGCCCTCAGCCAGACCACGCTGGCGTGACAGAAGACGGTCAGCAGAAAACGCCGGCCGCCCAGCAGATCCAGCCAGCGGCAGGCCAACGAAAACCACTTCACGGCTTGCGCGAGGCTCGCTCGATCAACCGGTCGAGCTTGGCGCTGAGGTCGCGCATGTCGGCGCGCAGCAGCGCCAGCGCTTCGGTCATCGCCCTGTCCTGGCGCTCGTCTCGGTCGTGCTGCTGCGCAATGGTGATCTGCGTGTCGTGCTCGAGCTGCGTCACACGCGCCTCGATGCGTCCGAGGTACCAGATGCCGCCGGCGCCTTGCGCAAGCAGGGCCAGGATGATGCTGATCGGCACCTTCTTGTCGAGGTGCCAGCCTTCGGGCGCCCCAGCCCGCTGGATCACAGCGCGCCTCCTGCGCGCGCGACCTGCAGCGCCAGCGACACCGCCCCGGGCGCCATCGGATGCACCCCGTCCGAGGTGTAGATCGCAGCCGCCCAGTCCGGCCACGCCGCCCGGGTATCGACCGCCCCGCCGGCCAGCAGCGCCGCGTTGAGGGCCGCCAGGCGCACATCCGCATCCGTCAGCCCGAAGACCGCCGTGGCGGCCGTCACAGGCGGGTAGGTCAGCACCAGGACCTGGATGCCGGCCGCCTGGAGCGTCGCCCGGGCCTGGGCCACGCAGGACGCCACCGAGCCCGGGGTCACGCCGTAGAGCATCACGTCGTTGATGCCGATGAGCAGGATGGCGAGCTGAGCGCGCGAGTCGATGACCTGCTGCAGGCGGCCTAGAAGGCCCCTGGGGACGCCATCAAACACTCCCCCGACCCACGGGGCCTGCGCGGTGCAGGTATCGCCGCCGCGGCCAAGATTCGCCTGCACGACCCATGTGCCGCTCGTGGCCTCGGGCAGGTAGGCGGCCCAACTTGTGGAGCTTTGTGCAGCGGTGCAATCGGCCAGCGCTTGGCCGGCAACGCATAGGCCAGTGCGCAATGTGATGCTGTCGCCGGCGGCGACTACGGAGGTAAGCGAGCCAGCGCTCGCTGCGTCTGAGCCGCCGCAGCTCGAGAGCACCATCGCGAGAGCGCAAACAGCCAGTCGCGCGACAAGTTCAAGCATTCCCGGGCCCTTCATGCGCGCGCGTCATGCGCCTCGCGCCGACCCGCGGATCACACCACCTGGTCGATGCCGCGCCGCCGTCGCCAGGGTCATGAATTCGTACAACGTACCGATTGGCAACTTGCTACCTATCGCATCCCGCTCCCTGCTGTCGCAGCATCTGCGCCATGTCAGGCAAACCTTCGGCGGCAACAGAGCGGGCCCTGGCCCGAGTCCGGTCGGGATCTCCGGCGCGCGCCGCCGCTCGAGCAGAGGGCTTGTCGGCAAGCACTGTCTTTCGAGCGCTGGCCAAGACGCGCGGCGGCAGCGGCCCGCGAATCGTCATCGCGGGGTGCGGCGCGCTCGGCCGCGAGCTCCGCGGTTGGGTTATCCGTGCGCGCCCCGGGGTCGATGTGGTCTTCCTGGACGACGCCTATCTGCCGGAGGACGAAAGCAGCGAGGCGCGCGGCATCGTCGGCAAGCTCGATGCTTCGTCGCTGCGCGAAGGCGAAACGGCGCTGCTGGCCATCAACGACCCACCGGCTCGTGAACGCGCCGCCGAGCGCTTCGCGCCACAGCGCGTGACTCGCTACGTCGACCCGACCGCCACCATCGGAGATGCGGCGCTCAGCGAGGGCTGCATCCTGCTGCCTTTCACGCTGCTCAGCGATCGCTGCAGGATCGGTCGCCACGCCATCGTCAACACCTACAGCTCAATCGGCCACGACGCGGTGGTGGGCGACTTCTGCACGCTCTCGAGCTATGTGTGCCTGACCGGGAGAGTCAAGGTCGGGCGCCGGGTGTTCTTCGGAACCGGCGCAAAAGTGGCGCCTGATGTCGAAATCGGCGACGACGCGCACATCGGCGCGGGTGCGATGGTGCTCAAGAATGTGGCCGCCGGCGCCAGGGTGTTCGGCAACCCGGCGCGCCAGGTCGCATGAGGCCCCACTTGAACGCCGGCTGGCTGCTGGCAGCGCACCGCTGCGAGCTCCTGCAGCCCGGGGACTTCGTCAACCTGCCGATTTGCTGGCCGGCGTCCGAGCTGGTGGTGGCCAACGTGGAAGGCCAGGTGCACGCCTTTCCCAACGCATGCCCTCACCGCGGCGCGCGCATCTACACCGATCTGGCCGGCAACATGCCTCCCGTGTGTCGTTACCACGGCCGGCTGCTGCGCCCAGAGCAGACGAAGACCTACCACACGCGCTGGGCCGGCGACTGGCTGTTCGTGTGTGTGGCCGATGACATGCCGGCGCTGGAGGACGCGTTCTTTCTGCACGATTCGCCGCCGCCGCGGCGTCACTCGACGCTGCAATACGTCTACCCGTGCCATTGGCGCGTTGCCGTCGAGAACGCCATTGACAACGAGCACGTCGCACACGTGCACGCGGCGTCCCTGGCGCGCCTTGGCCTGTCGCGCACGAGTCTCGTGACGCGCGCCAGCGGAAGCTCGTGCGAGTTCTTCGCTTCGCAGCAGTCGCCGCGCCTGGACGCGATCGGACGCACGATGCCCTGCAGCGATGCCTTCGACTACGCCCATGCGCTCCTCTACCCCTGGGCGGCCGTCTCGAGCACTCGCGGCTGGATCTACTCGCTACAGCACTACTTCCCGAGGCAAGACGGCAAGACGAGCTTCGTCAGCCGACTGTTCGTCCAGGCCGACGCGCCGCCGCATGCCGCCGCCCTGTTCGACCAGGTCGCAGCTGTCAGCGCGCAAGTGTTCCGGGAGGACGCCGAGGTGTGCGCGTTGCTGCCGGTGGGCGACGTCGGCAAGCTCGGGCCGGCCGACGATCGAGTCGCGCATTTTCGGCGCGACGGGTACCGAGGATGATGCCCGACGAACGCATCGTGGGTTTTGTGGGCACTTGCCGCATAGGACCGCAGAAGGCCGGCGTCACGCTTGGCCCGGTCGATGTGATCAAGCTGCCGGGGCTACACGCGCTCGAGCTGCTGCGCGCCGCGCGCGATGCGTGCGACCTCACTGGTGCCGAGGTGCACCGCATCTGGGGCGGCCCTTTCGTGCCGCAAAGGCTGGTTCGATGATTCGCGTCCTGATCCCTTGCATGCCCAGCGCAGACGACGTGCTGCCCTACCTGCGGCGCATCGACAGGGCGCGCATGTACAGCAATGGCGGCCCGCTGTTGCATGATCTCAACGGGCGGCTTACTTCGCTGCTGCAGCAGCCAGCCCGGGCCGTCAGCACCGGCACGGCGGCGCTGGAGCTGTCGCTGCGATCGCTGCGCTTGCCCTCGGGATCCCCGGTTCTGTTGCCCAGCGTGACCTTCATCGCAAGCGGCCTGGCGGCGCTCAACGCGGGACTGCGGCCGGTGATCATGGATGTGCACCCGCGCACCTGGCAGCTGGATCCGGAAACGGCGGCCGCGCAGTGGTTCTCACTTGGCTTCAACGTCGGCGCGATCATGCCGGTGGCTGCTTTCGGGATGCCGGTCGACATCGACGCGTGGCGCTGCGTGGCTGAGGAAACCGGCGCCCAAGTCGTCATCGACGCCGCCGGCGCGCTGGTGGAGCAGGCGCCCAGCAGCGCGCCGCAAACGCTGACTTGCTACAGCCTGCATGCCACGAAATTCATCGGCGCGGGCGAAGGCGGCGTCGTGTGCACGGTCAACGAAGGTCGACTGAAAGCCGTCGAGGCCATGTCCAGGTTCGGCGATGGCGGCACGAATGCCAAGCTCAGCGAGTACCACGCTGCCGTGGCCCTGGCCTCGATGGAGCCCGATGCCGTGCAGCACAAGCACGCCAGGACCAAGCTAGTCGCAGACCGCTACACCGAAGGCCTGCGCCGAGTGCCCGGCATTGCGGTGCAGCGGGATCCGAGCGCGCTTTCGACAATGCTCGTGGTCAAACTGCCGCGAGGAAGCGATGCGTTGCTGGTGGCCGACGCCATGGCCCACCGCGGCGTGGAGACCAAGCGCTGGTACTCACCATTCCTGCACGATCACCCGGCGCTGGCCAGCTACTGCGCGGGGGCGGTGCCTGTCGCTTCGGCTTTGGCGCAGCGCCTGCTCGGGCTGCCTTTCCATCCCTTCATGTCCGCGCTCGACGTGACGACTGTCTGCGGCGCGCTTCACGAAGTTCTCGCACTGACGACGGCCGTATGACAGAGACCGAAATCGCAACATCCTCTGCGCCCGCGAAGGAAGAACCGCAGCAGACTCTCGCGCCGGTGATGCCGCCAGGCGCTGGCGCCAAGCCAATCACCATCGTCAATGTGCGCCTGGAGGACTTCGAGCGCGCGGTGCTCGAACGCCGCGGGGAGGACGCCGGCCAGTTGCTCATGACCGCGCTGCGTCGCATCAAGCAAGGTGCCGAGTTCATCGGCTATCCGGCCGACGCGCGCCTGAAGCCGCACCTGTATACCCGGCTCACAACAGCGATCCTGTACCTGTTCATGGACAAGCAGTTTCAGCTCAGCCAGGACGGATTCGACCTATTCGCCAGCGAGCACGCCATCATCGACGTGGCCTTCCGCGCGAGCCTTCACGGAAGCAGCGACCACGGCCTGGGCTGGGCGGCGACGAACGTGGAAGAGGTCGACCGCAACAAGATGAAGTTCGGAGACGGCTCGGCGTTGATCAAGTTCTTGCTGACCTATTCGATGCGCTCAGGCTTCACGCTGAACTTCCGAGAGACTTTCGTGAGGTCGCCGCAGCAGCTTTTCTGCCTCTGGGCGGGCATGATCTCGCCACTCATCACGACAAGCGTGGTGGCGATGGAACGCAGAGAGGAGCTGCTGGGCCTGCACGAGCTGTTCTCGGACGTGCGAGCCAGCGACGCCGTGCTGCCGACGCTCAGCGACGCCTACATGTACACGAGCTACGGCCTGCGCGCGGACAAGCACGAGGCCAAGGCGACGATCAGCCGCATCCTCGCGCGCCGCGTGTCCGAAATGCCCGACGCGCTGCCATCGAAGAAGCAGCTCGCGCGCCGTCGCCACCGCGGCTTGCAGATCGACAAGAGCGGCGGCAAGCCGACGGTGCTGGTGTGCTGCGAGTGGTTCACGAGCCACCACGCGATGTTCCGCTGCTATGCGCCGATCATCAGGCAATTGCGCGGCCGTTTCCGCCTGGTCGGCATGTGCCGCGAATCCGACATCGACGACGCCGGGCGCGCCGAATTCGACGAGTTCATCCCAGTGCCGATGGCGGACATTCGCATCGATCGCTTGGCGCAGCGCATCAATGGCCTGGCGCCCGACATCATCTTCTACCCGAGCATCGGCATGGCCATGTGGTGGGTGGCGCTGTCGAGCGTGCGGCTGGCGCCTATCCAGTGCATGGGCCTGGGGCATCCCGCGTCAAGCCGCAGCCGGGCGATGGATTACGTGATCTGCGAGGCGGGCGCGGTGCACGACCAAGCCCTATTCAGCGAGCGCATCGTGACGATGCCGGACAGCTCCGCTCGCTACCTGATGTGGCCCGGCATCACCATCCCGAAGCCAGCCCGCCAGGTCATGGCCGAGAGGGTCAGGGTCGCGGTGCCGGCGATGGTGTGCAAGCTCAACGCCGTATTCATGCTCACGCTCAAGCAGATCGGCGAGAAGGCGCGCCGGCCCGTCGAATGGCACCTGTTCCCGAACATGATCGGGCTGAACGCCTACCAGGCCGCGCGCGAGATCCGCGACTGGCTGCCGGATGCAGTTGTCCATGACCGCGCCGCCTACGACGTCTACCTGGACCGCCTGGCGCACTGCGATTTGCACCTGTGCACCTTTCCCTTCGGCGGGACCAACTCGAACATCGACAGCATGCTGCTCGGCATCCCGATCGTCTGCAAGGAAGGCGCGGAGCCGCACGAGCGCTTCGACGCGATGATGTGTCGGCACGCCGGGCTGCCCGAGTTCTGCATTGCCAAGTCGATCGACGAATACATCCAGGCGGCAGTCGACCTCATCGATAGCAACGACCTGCGCCAGTCGTTGAGCCGGCAATTGCTGGCCGCGGATCTGCGCGGGCTGTTCTACGGTGATCCGCCGCCTGACCGACGAGACGCGTTCGCGCGCGCCATGGGCTTCGTATTCGAGCGTCACGAAGCGATGCAAGACAGCGAACAGCGCATCTGGCACATCGAGCCGAAGGAGGCCGCGTGAAATTCGAACTCGAACTCGTTCGCGCCGGGCGCCCCATCGACGCCACCGTCGCGCGACCCGTGAAAGAGGTCGCCGTCGGCGTGCGCAAGGCGCTGCGCGAGACCACCGATGCGCTGCTGGTCGATGGCATCCACCACGGCAAGCTGGCCGGCGTGGCCAAGCAATGTTGTCGCACCATGCTCGTCGTCGCCGGCGTCCTGGACGCCTGCATGGTCGAGCCTGAGATTGCGGACTTCGCCGAGGCGGCCATCAACCTGGTCGAGGGAGCGCGCGGCGTCATGGATAGAGGCTTGACGCTGCACGACTGGCCGACGATCAACGCGGGCGCCGTGATGATGGAAGTCACGATGCGCGGCATCTGCGCTTGCATGGGCGTCGACTACGAAGCGGCGATGCGCGCGGTTCACGACGGGAGCGAACCGGTGCTGCCCAAGATCAACGATGGAGCCTAAGATGACCTCACACCGTAATGCGCTGCTTGCGAAACTGTCCGAAATCCTGGAGTCCGAAATTCAGCCAACGACGGCGCTCGATGCAAACGGGCTCTGGGATTCTCTGGCCGTCGTGTTGACGGTCGCGGCCATCGACGATGTGTGCCAGCGCGAGGTCGACGGTGTTGCGCTGTCCAAGTGCGAGACGGTCGAGGAAGTGCTGGCGCTGGCGGGACTCGGCGCATGACGACAACCCGCCGAGGCAACTTCTGCGAGACGATCGGTGCGCACGTGTGCGGCGTCGTCACTGCCGTGCCGCAGCTCGTCGTCACCGACGCCATGCTGGGCGACCACGCGGCGGCGGCGTCCGAGGCCGGCGCCATCACGGGCGTGCGCACGCGTCGCCGCGCGTCGGCCAGCCAGACCACTGAAAGCCTGTGCGCGATCGCAGCGCGGCGGCTGCTCGAGCAGCTCGGTTGGTCGCCGGGCTGCGTCGACGCCCTGATCCTCGTGACCCAGACGCCAACCGACGCCATCCCTTCAGGCGCCCACCGCCTGCACGGCGAACTGGCACTACCCAAGCACTGCGCGGCGATCGAGGTCAACTGGTCGTGCTCGGGCTACGTGCAGGGCTTGTGGCTTGCATCGCGCCTGGCCGAAGGCAATCGGCGCGTGCTGCTCCTGGTCGGCGACACCTCCAGCCGCATCGTCGACCGGGCCGACCGGGCTACGGGCCCGCTTTTTGGCGACGCCGGCAGCGCTACGGCGGTGCAAGGCGGCTCGCTGAAGAGCCACTTCGTCATGGGCAACGACGGCCGCGGCGCGCAGCGCCTGCACCGCGAGCACGGCAAGCCGCTGGCGATGGACGGAGCCTCCGTCTTCACATTCGCTTTGCGCGAGGTTCCCGGGCTCATTGAGGACGTCCTGGACATCGCGCCGAGTCCCGACTACCTTCTGTTCCATCAGGCCAACCGGCTGATGCTCGAGCAGGTCATCAAGCGCGCGCAGCTCAAGGAGCGCTTCACGCCGGCGCAGATCCCGACGAACCTCGCCGACTACGGCAACTGCTCGTGCGCGAGCATCCCGCTGCTGCTGTGCGACAAGGTGAGTCCGCTGGCGGCCAAGCGCAGCCGGTTCGCCCTGTTCGGCTTCGGTGCCGGCTGGGCCTGGGCCGGCGCGGTAGTCGGCGGCGCGCACCTGGACGCGGTTGAGCTGATCGAGGCGGCGTAATGGCTCTGCGCTACCTTGTGACGGGCTCGACCGGCGGCCTTGGCCTGGCTGTGGTCGACGAGCTGCGCCGCATCGACCTCGATGGCGCGGAGGTCGAGGTCGAAAGCCTGAACCGCGCCGACGCCGACTTCAGCAGCCCGCAAGCGGTCTCGAACGCCATCCTGGCCCGTTCTGGCGCGCTGGGCCGGGGTTTCGATGCGATCGTGCATTGCGCCGGAGCGGCGGCCATCCAGCCACTTCGGATGCACCGCGACCACACCTTCGCCGACATGATGGTAGCGGCCTCTTGTGCCTACGGCATTCTGCGCGCCGCGGCGTGCGACGCCGTGTCTGAAGGCGGCAGCATCGTGCTGATGTCCAGCGTCGCCGCGCACCGCGGCACGGCCGGCATGGCGGCCTACAGCGCCGGCAAGGCAGCCGTCGAAGCCATGGCGCGCTGCGCCGCCATCGAACTCGCGCCGCGCGGCATTCGGGTGAACTGCGTCGCCGCCGGCGCCTTCGAATCGCCCATGCACCAGCGCATCACGAAGCGCATGCCGGCAGCGTCGCGCGATGCGTACGAGGCGCGCCACCCGCTAGGGTTTGGCGACGCACGGAATGTCGCGCGCACCGTCGTGCACCTTGTGAGCGAGGGGTCGAGCTGGACCACCGGCTCGACGGTCGTGGTCGACGGGGGTTTCCTGGCCCGGTGATTCAGCCGTGGCTCGGAAAGGCTGCGGTCGGCAATGCGAAAGCGCGCCCGACGCCCACCGTCATCCGAAAGTCGTCCATGTAGGTCGGCTGCGGATGGGTGTTCGAGCCGCAGATGCACACGGCAGTGGTGCCGATGGCGTACAGCGCCGCGGTGCCGACCGTTGAAGCCGTGTCCTGCGAGCCGCCGATGCCGATGGCGAATGTGCTTCCCACGCGCCGGCACTGAACGAAGTTCCAGGCGTTGAGCGTCAACGCGCCCGAGCTGACCAGGCTGGCGTAGGTCGACCCGCTCGTGCCCTTGCACAGGAAGCCGACCTTCCCGGCGCTCGTGAGGTACACGGTCACGTCGTAGGCCAAAAGTTCATTGGTCGCGCCGATGTACAGCTCGGTCTGATTGGCGAACGTCGTCGGGTAGACCCAAAACTCGATGGTGAAGTCCGAGGAGCCGACCGCCCAGTGCGGGCTGCTGGTGCCCTGAATGTTGAAATTGGACTGGTCGCTGACGTGCAGCGCATTGCTGCCCCACTTGACGACGCTCGACTGAAGGTTGCCGTAGGCCGTGGTGTTGCCGAAGACGCCCGGCAAGCCCAGGGGCCCGCTGTCTACGCACGGGCCCCCAACGTTCGCATCGAAGTGGTACAGCGCTACCACATCGCTGTAGTACGCATCGCCCGGAGACTGCCGGCGCATTGAAGCGATCACACCAAGCAGCGCAGGATGAATGTTGCCGCGCTGCGGCCGCCTGGGAGCACAACGCGTGCGCGAGTCGAATCGACGCGGCACGATCACGTCGTGTCGCCCCACAGGTCCCAGATGTCGGTGCTGGCGCAGAACAGTGCCGCCGGGCTGTACTGCGCGCGCAGCGTGTTGCTGCTGACGTTGTTGACCGTGGTCACGCTGGCGTTCTGCGCGCTGACGGTCACCGTGCCAGAGCCTTGGCGCACGACGATGACCGAGCTGCCATTGCCCGCGGCGACGTTGGCGTGGGTAGGCACGGTCAGCACCAGGTTGCTCGCGCTGTTGAAAACGATCGCCGTCGGGGTGTTGAAGTCCGACAGCGCCAGGGTGTAGTTGGCGCTCTGCGCGTTGATCGTGATCGAGGGGCTGCGCCAGGTCACCGCGCCGGCCGCCATGGTCAACACCTGGCCGTTCGCGCCAGGCGGAATGTCGGTCGTGGCAAGGGCACGGAAGGTCGGGGCAGCAGCATTCCCGCTGGTCGGCCCGGCAAAGACCGCCGCCGCGTTTTGGCTGGCCAGCGCCTGCGTGAGGTTGCCGGAGCTCGTCACCTGCGCCGCGTTCGCCGCGAAGAGCGTCGCTGGCAGGTTCAGGCCCACCGAGGTGACGCCCAGCGTCGGACTCAGCGTGATGTCCACCGTGTCGCCGTTCGGGAAGGCCACGCCTCCAGCCTTAAAGGCCACCCCGAAGGCGTAGTAGCCGCCGCCGCTGTTGGCGGTGGCCGAGGTGACCGTGTACGTCGCCCACTTGGCTGTGTCAGCCACATCGCGAATGTCCAGTAGTCCGACCTGGCCGAGGCCGGCGAACAGCGTCGTCATCGCCACGCCATCGGCCGTCGTGTCGTCGATGTAGATGTGCGCAGCATTGGCCTGGACCGCGTTGTCGAATCGCAGCTTGCCGGCGCCGGGATCGGCGTTCGTCGTGCTGCTGGTGTCGACCGTGTACGCGTACCCGGTGCCGTTGGTGACCACCTGGGCAGCCACGTTGAAGGTGTAGGGGTTGACGGCGCTCAGCGACTGCAGTGCGCCGCCGACGGTGTTGAAGCTCAGCAGCTTCACGTAGATCGTCGTGCCGAACCAGGACTGGGCCACGTCGAAGGCGCCGACCGAGGCGTCCAGGCGCATGAACGCCGCGCCGGTGAGGTGCGCCTGGGCTTGCGTGCCGTCGCGGGCTCGACGGAGGTAGCCGGTGAGGTTGTAGTTGTATGCCGAGGTTAGGTTGGCGGTCGAATAGTCGATCAGCTCATTGGTCGCAAGATTCGACCCGACGATGACCGAAAGCGTGCCGCCTGCGTCGGCCACGGAGTTGGCGGCGCTGGTCAGCACTCCGCTGCTGGCGCTCAGGTTGCACGACAGCGTGCTGGTCGTGTCCGGGTCGACCACCAGCGGCAAGTTGGCGGTGAGGGTGCCGAATCGCGCTCCGCTGGTCAACGTTCCGACCATCGCATAGGTGGCGTTGTCGTGGCTTACCCATACCTGCGCGCCGCCCCAGTTGGCGCCGCCTGCGCTGCCGATCCACACCTGCGGCTGGCCGCCGGTCAGCGCCAGCGGCGGCTGGAACATGACCGGCGCGACGGCGTTTCCTGGCGCCACGCCAGCGGCCGGGGTGTGACCGCTCACCGGCGCCGCCGAATAGACGCCGCCCGTGGACACGCCCGTCGAAAGCTCTTCGGCCTGGATGGCCAGGTTGCCGTTCGCGTCCTCCTCGATGCTGATGATGCGCACCGGGAAGTTCACCAGGCCGAGTTTGGCGTCGGTGATCGCGACGATGTCCATCGGATCGAGGCGCCCATAGCGCCAGCCCAGAGTGAACGAGTAGACGTTCCTGATGTACAGCTGCCGCTGCAGGATCTGCTGGGCGACAAAGCGCCCGATCGCAGGGCTGCAGATCGAATGCGCGGTGACGGTGCTCATCACTCGCAGCCCATAGGTCTCGATGGCGAGCTGGTCGCTGGCCTGGGCAATGTAGATGTTGTACTGGTTGCTGCGGTCGTAGCACTCGACATTGACCTGGTTGTACGCATCGGCTTGGCGAGACCGGTCGCAGGTTACCGGGTCGGTGCCGGCGGCGGCAATGAAGTCGTCGTACCCAAGCGAGTACTGAACCGTGAGCGACGGCGACCAGCCGCCAATGGCTTGATCCGCGTATGGGACGATCTGCAGCAGTCCATCGGCAAAGATGGCGTTCGCGTTGCCGATCTGCAGCAGGTCGGTCAGCATCGAGGACATCGGCGTCTGGCTCGTGTAGGCCGGGCTGATGACGATGTTGGCCGCCGCGCAGTAGTTGAAGAAGTTGCTGAGGTCGCCAAGTTGCGCGCTGGGCCAGCCGACGCCGAAGTTCGCATCCGTCAGCAGCGTGGCGACGACGTTGGCAACGTTGGCATCCGCGCCGCCCAGCAGGCCCTGGACCTCGAAGGTCATGTTCGGCAGGCTGCTGCTGCTGCCAAGCGCCAGCGCCGGCGAACACAGGTACGCGTTGCCGCGGTAGGCCAGGTCCTGGCCGGCGTGGTTCGTCGTGAGGTAAGGCCAAGGCGTCTGGCTGTAAGTGCCCTGGAAACTCGTCAGGCCCTGCGCCGCGGCTGTGGTGACGTTGGAGTCGACCCAGACCTGCCCCACGAAATTCGCATTCGCCGCAGGCCCTTCGCAGAGCCCCCAGACCACTGCGGCCGTGTAGGTGTAGCTCGTGCTGGTCTGCGTCGTGCCGCCGCCCTTGCCGCTGCTCTGGCTGGTGGTGGAAGGGATGGCGGTGAAATCGCCATACCACAGCAAGTTCGACGCAATGCGCGTCTGGCCGAAGACGATGGGCACCGGCAAGCCCTGCGTGCTGTTCTGCAGCGTCAGCGCGCCGATCACATTATCGGTGTTGCTGATCGTCTTCTTCTTGAACAAACCGCCCATGGTCAGCCTCTGCCAGCAAGCGTGTAGAAGCGCACCGGGCGCGGCACGCTGCCGCCGGCTTCGAGGTGCTCGCGGGAAAGCATTCCCTTGTCGGCATCACCCAGGCACACCGCGTTCTCGTGCAAGAAGGCGTGCAGTACCCGAGGCCAGTCGACCACCACCGCGCCGTGGCTGAAGCAGTGGCCGAACCTCCACACAGCGACGTCGCCGGGCAGCGGCTGTTCGCAGCGATTGAGGTGGCGCTCGACGAATGACAGGTAGCGCTCCTCGCTGCGGTGCATCATCCAGTCGGCAGAGTAATCGCCGGTGTCGAAGTCCGGCACCAGGCCGGCCCCGACGAACGCCGCGATGATGAACTGCCCGCAATCCACGCCGGCGCCCTTCACGCGAGCGTTGTGGTGGTATGGCGTGCGAAGCCAGGTCATCGCTTCCGCGACAACGGCCAAGCGCCAAGAGGCGGATGGGGCGGCATCGAACGCCATCAGTAGGCCGTCTCGGGCGTGGGGATGTACGGGAAACCGCCGAAGTTCAGGACGTTGCTGAACTTCGAGCTGCACGTCGATTGTTGCTTGTCGCATCCCGCGCTGACCGTGAACGTGTCTCCCGGCGAAGGCGCCAGCGGCAACGGTTGAATGACGGTGAGATTGCCTGCGACGTAGCTCTTGATTGAGCGTGCAATCTGATTGTTGGCGCCGCTCGTCCACATCATGATGCCCAGCGCGAAATAGCCGTCGGGCTGCGTGAGGTTCGAGCTGATCTGCGTCGTGGTGCTTCCCGCGGCCGTGTTGCCGCTGCTCGTGAACGACGATGCGTTCAGCGTGCAGCCTCCATCGAAGAGGGTGTGCCTGCAGCTGGCCATGTAGACGTTGCGAGGCATCTGCGTGTTCAGGATCTCGAGGTCGCTGTTGATCGTCATCGCGATCTCGCTGCCGCTGACCGTGATCTGCGCCACCCGCCCGTTGAAAAGCGTCAGAGACCCGCAGCTCGCGCTTTGCCAGTCCTTCGAGAAGCTGCGCGTCAGCACGAGCCGCGCGCCATCGAACAGGCCCTGCAACGCGGCCTGGCTGAGCAGCTGGCCGTTGAGCGTGACGCCCGTGTCGGTGAGCAGGCTTACCTGCAGCGTGTCGACCTCGACGCCGACGACGCTCTTGATGTTCCCGCGCTGAATGCCGACGTTCGGCAAATTGGTGGTGGTCATGAGGTCGGGTAGGGCAAGTCCTCAATGGCCGTGAAGCCGGGAGGCGGCGAGTAGTTGAGATCGGTCGAATGCGTAGCGAGCTTGGTCGTCGTGTTCGGCTCGCTGTACTGGCAATTGCCGATGGGCAGGATTGGGCCGGTGATGCCTGTGTACACCGGTTCGAGTCCGGTGTTGGGGTTGCGCCTGCACCATGCGCCGTTGAAGCCGAGCCACGCGACGCCGGCGCCGAAATCGATGGCGAACATCACTGTCTGGCCGACCCAGGACTGGTTGCTGATCGGCGCGTTGTCGCCGCTGATGGGAGAAAAGATGAGCGGCGTGCCGTTGAATGTCGGGCCTCCGGTGCCATTTCCGTCGACGCCCCAAAAGTTGTCGGGTCCACCCCCCACCGAGGTGAAGCCAACGATTCCTGGAGGCGTCGAGCTCGCGCTGCTGTCTGTGTTCTGCAGCTCGAAGTACGCCTTCCAGTTGCTGCCGCCCATCTGGGTGTTGGCGTAGATGAAGCGGGGAAGACCGCCGACGTTCAGCGCAGTCAGGATCGCCGTCTTCAGCGTCGGGGAGCCGATGCTCCATGGCGGGTCGTTGCTCCACCCCCACTGCCCGACAGGCATCTGAATGATGGAAGCCAAATCCGTCGACCACGAGCCCACGACGCCGTTGATGTCTGCGCGGCACTCGAAATCCATGCTGCAGGCCATCCAGTCCTCCAGCTTTGAGACCAGATCAAGCTTCGTGGGCACGCATTCGTTGAGCACCAGCGTCATCTGCTGGCCCTGGAAAGACTCGGTCAGCACGGCCATGAAGGCCGGCCCGTCTTGGGCGAAGATGTTGGTCTGGGTGATGACCGAGCTGTTTGCTGCGATCGCGCGGGTGTAGCTCAACGTGACGTTGGCGCCGTTCTGCGCCGCGTTGAAGCCGAACACGCCCGCGTTGCACGTGAATTGCCATGGCGCGGGCGCGTTGAGCACAAGCTCCATGGGCACACCCGAGTTCGCGTCGGCGACGAGCTGCAAGGCCACGAAATTCGACGCCTGGCAGGCCGTGGCCGCGCCGTTGGCGACGGTCTGCAGCTCTCCCTGGATGGCCTGCACCGGCACAGGGCCCGCGACCGTGTTCAGGAAGATGTCGGTGAAAAGCGCGGAGTGCAGGCCGATGAAGTCGACGTGCCCGGTGACCTTCCCCTGCCCGCGCGGCACCGCAATGGGAAACGCGTTGCGACCGTACAGCTCCTTGACCGCGAATTGAAAAGTCACCTGCGCGCCCTGCACTGCTGCCACCTGCGTGGCTTGGCCGCCATTGGCCGCAGCGAACAGTGCGCCGGCTCCGAAGACAAACTGCGGGACGCTCATGCCGGCGCGCTAGGTGATGCTGGCCACGGGCTGGTTTGCCGATACCGCGAACCCATTGGGCTGGTCGCCGCTCGTGAAAACGAGCACCTGGCCGCTGGCCAGCGTGAAGGTGTAAGTCTCCACCATCACGAACTGGTTCGAATTCTCGAGCAACGCGATGAGGCTTGAACTTGCGGACTTCATATCTTGGTCCCCAGACTGCCCATGAACTGCAGGCTTTTCACGTCCCAAAGGTTGAGCATGAACTCCTCGAATTCCTGCGTGTCGTTGACGAACCGGCAGCGGAAGTAGTAGGTCCCGCTCCACGTCAGCGCCGCTCCAGCTCCTGGCGCCGAGCCGAAGGTCACGAGGCCGCCGCTGACCGAATAGCCGCTGGTCTGCAGCGCGCCGTTGACATAGATGGCCGGCGACAGCGCCACGTTCGACAGGCCCTCGGTGAAGTAGCCCATCTGGCGCGCAAGTTGAAACGCGGTGGTCGAGCCGTCTCCGGTGCCGAACGGCTGCAAGGTCGCGATGCTGTCGCTCGGGTCTGCGTAGAGGAAGCTGTCGTAGCTGCCCTGCCGCGCCAGGAAGAAGCCGATCAGCTGCTTCAGCTCGTTGAAAGTGGTGTTGTCGCGCAGCAGGTCGAAGGTCAGCGTGAAGGTGTAGACCGGAGTGCTCGCGAAGCTGCCTCGCAGCTCGGCCATAGACACGGACGTCTGCACGATCGTGTTGAACTTCGGCGCCTTGGTGTTGTTCCACCCCAGGCCTGCCAGCGCCGGGAAAAGCGCGTTGCTCATGTGATCTTCAGCCCGGGTTGACGGGCACGAAGTTGCGGCCCTGCGTCTGCAGCGCGGTCGCGATGGCCCGGCCGTTGGTCATGAAGAACTGCTTGACGCCTGGGCCGTCGATTGCGCTGACGTTGAAAGTCACATTGGTGGACCTGCCGCCCACCGCGCTCTGCGCGGCCGCCACGGTCTGGGTGCTCGGCGTGGCCGAGGCTCCGGTCCTGGCGATCGACTGCATGGCGCTGGTGGGCATTTGCCATTGCTGGCCGGCGCGGTCGCTCTGCTGTCCGCCGCTGGCGACCATCTTGCGGATGCCCTCGGCAAGCGGCGCGCTCATGATCATCTCGTCCTTGTGGACCATGGCGAGCTGATCTTCCGGCACCTCGTCCCAGCCGCCCGCCGCGCTGGCCAGGTAGCTCTTTGCGCCGGCGAATACCGCGGCGCCGACCCCGGCAGCCAGGGCCCAGCCGTAGATAGGGATCGCGGCGACCGAAGCCATGGCGGCGGTGGCGGCGGCGCTGGCGTAGCTCATGATGCCGGCGGCGGCTTCTGTCTGGCGCGTGGCGGTGATCGTGACGCTTGCGCTTTCTTGCGCGGCCATCTGCTCCTGAGCGCCCGCGGTGGCCTGCTCCGTGATGGTCGACGTCGCCGCGGTGGCCGATGCAACCTCTGCGTTGTCCGCCATCGCCGCCTCGGACTTGCGGATCTCGTCCAAACCCTTTTGCTGGATGTCGGCCGCCTTTGAGGCGGCAAGCTTCTGAGCTTCGGACTTGACGAACAGGGCCAGCACCTGCTGCAAGCCCTGCTGCACCGGATCGACCAGCTGCTTGATGATCCCGTTGCCCTCACTTCCCGACCCGAAGAGGCGGTCGGCAAAGCGCTGCGCGATGAGCTGCTCGAACATCGTCCCGACCGCCGACGTGAAGTTGTGGAAAACGTCCTTGAGCTTGGTCGCGCCGCCGATGATCTGGGCGAACATTGTCTGGAAGCTCTTTTCGATGCCGGCTTGCGCGTCGATGGTGAATTGCGCCGCCTGCTGTGCGGCCTGCTGGTCGATGGCCAGGAGGCGCTGCGCGTGCTGCTGCTCGGCGTTCAGCTCCTGTGCCTTGATCTCGGCGATCTTCTGCGCGTCGTTGTTGGCGAGCTGGAGCTTCTGCGCGTAGTAGGCCTGATCGGCTGCAAAGCTCCGGTTCTCCAGGTCGCGTTCGATGGCTAGCGCGTCGTCGGCGCTGACCATGCGCATGGACTTCAGAGCCTCGAGGTTGGCTTTCTCGGTGGCGATCTGGTTGCCAGTGGTGGTCTTCTGCTCTGAAGCGGCGATCTCGGCCAGTGCGGCCGATCGTTGCCGCGCTGCGTCCATGTAGGCCGTGCCATTGGCGCGGATGGCGTCGGTGCGCTTCTCCACCATGACCGCAATCTCGCCCTCGAGCTTGGCCTCCTCGGCTTGGCGCTTGACGTTCTCCTCGGGCTTGGCCGAAGGCTTCATCGCTTGCAGCGCCGCCAGTTCCTTCTTCTTGCCGTCGATCTCAACGTCGGCGGCGTTGAGCTGCATCTGCAGCCTGCTGGCGTAATACTGCTCGGTGGTGACGAGGTTGTTCTTGTAGGCGTCGTCGAGCACCGCGGTGCCCTCGGTGGCGTATTGCTTCTGCAGCGCAAGGATGGCCTCTTCGTTGGCTTTCTGAAGCGCCAGCCTGGCGGCCGCCATCGCGTCGGCGCCCTTGTTGGCGTTCGGGTCGAAGTTGACCTTGCCTTTCTTGTCCCGGCCGCCCTCGCCGCCGCCCTTGCCGACGTCGATGTGAACTCCTTCGGCTTGCGACTTGAAGCCGGCCAGGTCGGATTTCATTTTTTCGAAGGCCGCTTCGTTCTTGGCTTCCTCCTCGTCGCGCATCTTGCCGATGGCGGTGGCGCCCGCAAGGTCTCCATGCGCCAGCGCCACGGCCTGGGCGGCAAGCGCACCCAGGCCGTCGCCCATGTCCTTGAGCCTCATGAACACGTCGCCCGCGACAAACGCCACGCTTTGCATGACGGCACCGATGGCCTCCCCCGCCGTCTTGAACGTCTGCCCGTCGGTCGCGACATCGACGAAGGCGGTTGCCATTGCCATCAGCGTGGGCTGCAGCTGCTGGCCGATGGTCATCTCAAGGCCCTGCGCGGCGCCGTGGACCTCCTTCATCTTCTCGGCCATGGCCAGGGCCGCCTCGCTGGCTTCGCCGCTGAGCACCAACCCGAGCTGCTTGGCGCGCTCGCCAAGCTCGTCCAGGCCTGCTGCGCCCTTGTTCAGCAGCGGGATCAGCTCCGCGCCGTTGCGCCCGAGCAGCTGCATCGCCAGAGCGGTCTTCGACGCTCCGTCCTGGGTGCTGCTAAACACCACGGCCATGCGCTCGAGCACTTCCTCGGGCGACATCTCCTTGACCTGCTGGGCACTGAGGCCGATGGCCTTGAAGGCCTGGTTAAGCGGGCCGCCGTCGTCGGTGACGCTTTGCATGTTGCGCGACAGCAATTGCAGCGCGCGCTGCATCGTCTCGCTGCTCGCGCCCACTGTGGTCGCCGCGTAGCCCAGCTCGGCAAGCTTCTCAGTGGTCGCGCCCGTTCGCTGCGACGCCAGCTCCAGACCTTCGGCGTACTCTGATGTCTTCAGCCCGAGCTCGACGAACTGCTCGCCGATGACGCCCAGCGTGGCCAGCTCGGCGAGCTCCTTGAAGGCGTTGCCGATACTGGAAATCTTGCCGTTGAGCGCCTCGACCTGTTCGGCGCTTTCGCTGGCGAATTCCTTGACCTTGGCGCCGGCCTCTGACAGGCCTTCGATCAGCGAGTCGATTCGAGCGCCTAGGCTGACCTCTACGTCGTCTGTGCTGTTTTCAGCCACGCTGGCTTCTCCTTTGCGAACCCGGACACCCCAAACAGTTCGAGCAGCGCGCTCGGGTCCTGCTTGGACCGCTCCTGTGTCTTGGGCTTTGCCGCCGAGGCGGACTCAGCCTTGCGGCCGACCCCAAGGAACTGCGCAATGGCCGCGGCGCTGACCGAGACCGGCGGCACGCGCTCCCACTGCGCGGCGATCAGATCAAGCCGCGGGAGCGTCATTTCCTCGTCGATGTACTCCCAGGTCCAACCGAAGGCGTCGATCAGTGCGCAGTAGACGACGCCCCAGTCGACGCCAGAGCTTCCCCCGTGGCGGCACTGCCAGCCTCCGGCTTGCGAAATCCAGCGATGCCCAGCGTCGCGTCGAAAACCTGCCGAAAGTTGCCGAGGTCCAGCATTTCGCGCACCTCTTCGAGCGAAATCGACGGGTAGTTGCGCGCGAGCGCGCAATGCACGACGCGCGCGACGGCCAGGTGTTGCTCGGGCGTGAGCGTGATGCCCACGATGCTGCGCGCCGTAACGAGCTCGTCCTTCAGCTCCTGCAGGCCCAGCAGCGACAGCGGCGGGATGCGGAACTGCTCGTCGCCGATCGTGACCCACACGCCGCCGCGCTTGCGCTCCGGTTCCCGGCGAGCCGGGGCGTCCTGATCCTCGATGCTCACGTCACTGCTCCAGGCTGATGGTGCCGATGTTGTTGCTCGCGTCCGCGAAGCACTCGAAATCGAAGCTCGGAATCGTGAAGTCCTCGAGCTTCGTGACCAGGCTGAGCTTGCTGCTCATGCAGGCGTTGAGCGTGACGGTCATCATGTTGCCTTGGAAAGACTCCTCGAAGACCGCGCTGAACGTCGGGGCGTTGCCCAACAACTGGTTGGTGATGCTGATCTTTTGCCCGTAGACCGTGTCGGCCCAGGTGTAGCTGACCAGCACCGCGGAGTTGTTGATGCTGTTGTTGAAGGCGTAGGTGCCGGCGCTGGCGTTGTTGGTGTACTGGCCGCCCACCGGGTTGTTCGCCACGGCCACCAGCACCCCGCCATTAGCTGCGTACACGATGCCCAGGTCGGCGACGAAGTTCGCGGCATGGGCCACCGTCACGCTGTTGGCAGTGATCGTCTGCGCCTCCTGCACGACTGCGCGCGTGGCACCCGTGGACACCGAGCCGGCGCCGAAGAAGAGGTCGTTGAAGGTCTTCGCAGTGAACTGCGCAAAGTCGGCTTTCCCGGTGATCTTGGCCGTGCCGCGGCCAATCGCCAGCGGGAATTGGTAGCTTCCGAACAGCTCCTTGGTCGTGAAAGCCCATTCGATGGTGGCGCCTTGCAGCGCGCCGAACCGAACGGGTGTCTGAGAGCCGGCATTGAGCGACTTGCCGTACAGCGTGCCGCTGCCGAATGAATACTGGGCCATGGTGGTAACTCCTTGCGTGGCGCGGTCAAGAGGTAAGGAACATGAGCGGCACGACGGCGACGGCTTCGTCGCCCAGCGAGCCCTCGAAGATCTGCACGTCGCCCTCGATCGCGCAGTGCGACACGAGTCCGCCGAGCGTTGCGGCCTGGTTGCCCGGGTCGTCGACCCTGACGGCCGCCTCGATGGCGTCCAACAGCGGGTTGAGCAGCTGCGACGGCACGACGGTGTCGTCCATCTGCGCGCCGGTGTGGACGTACAGCATTAGCGCAATGTCGCAGCGCCAGACGAGCGGAAAGCCCTTCTTGTAGGTGCTGCGCTCGGCCATCTGGCGCATGAGCAAGGCGGGCTGCTGCTCGATGCCGCAGTCCTCCCATGTCTTGATCTTGCGCGTGGCCGTTGCAAAGGCGGGCGACGCGCCGACGGTCAGCGCCGAGAAGAAGGCGAAGACGGCGGCGTACAGAGGCTCGCGGGTCATGGCTCTACGCCCCCTGCACCGCCGCGATGGCCGCGGCCTTGATGTCGGCCACGATCTGCGGCCGCGCGTCGGCCAGCGAGCTGCGCAGGAACGAGCTTTCGGGCATGCGCATGTGCATCGTGTGCTCGCGCACGTTGACCACCCCGACGCCACCGCCGGCCTTGGCGTAGCTGCCGGCGATCTCGACCTTGCCGCCGCCTTTGCGATTGCGGAACCGCGCCAGCGACATCTGGGCGGCGCTGCGGCGCGTGTGGGCCCGGACGGTCACGTCGCCCTCGAAGCCGAATTCGCGGATGTGGGCATAGGCCACGTTCGTGCCGACGACGCCGCGCACTTCCTCGGCGGTGCTGGACACCAGCTGGTTGATGGAGCGTCGCAGCGTGCCGGTGCGCACATGTAGCACTTCGCCGGTGAGCTTTTGCTTGACCGCGCCCTGAACCAGAATCGTCAGGCGCGTTACGGTGGTCTCCAGCGCGCCGCGCAGCCTCTGTGGCGCGCCAGCCAGGCGCGCGAGCCACGTCTGGGCGCGCACGTCGATGGTGATGGCGCCCGCGCTCATGTCGGCGCCACCCTTCGGTAGGGCTGCAGGGCCTGGACGGCGCTCGTGTTGATGGCCGACATGTCGAAGCTGATCGTCTCCTGCGCGAGCGTCTTGGAGCGGATGCCCAGGTTGTCGCGTCGCTTGACGGCCAGCCCGACCACCTCGATGCAAGCTTGCTCGACCGCGGCCGGAATAAAAGCCATGTCGATCGAGATCGACGTGCCAGCGTCCGCGGCGGCAAAGTTGATCTGCGGCGGCGCGAACTGATACTGGCCCGAGGCGGGCGAGTTGGCGGTCGAGGTCATCGCCGTGCCAGAGGCCTGCGTAATGCTGTAGATCGTCGAAGGCGATCCCGGGTCCTGCACAAGCAGCGCCGGCGAGTTTCCTGCCGGGATAACTGCCTGCACGGTCTGGCGGTAGCCCGCCTGGAAGCTGACCTGCACGTTGCGACGACCTCGCCGGATTCGCTGGCCGCTGGCGAGGAAGATGGCCTTGTCGTCGCTCACGTAGCCCGTGGACTGCATGCTCGAGGCGGCCGGGATGGACACGCCGTCGACGGTGAGCGAGCTGACGCTGATGATCGGGTAATCGGGCAGCACGAGCGTGTCGCTGCCGCTTCCGTCCATCAGCAGCCCCGAGTAGGAGGTGATGGGGAAGATTCGCGAGCAAAAATTCTGGACCAGGCTCGACGCGGACGGGATCAGCCGCGTGATGAGCGGGTCGGAGCCCTGCGAGGTGACGCCCAGGTACTGCTTGGCGGCGGCGAGCGTCGTCAGAGCAGTCACACTGTGCCTCGCCCGAGCGCGGCCCTTACGGCGCGCCGGCGCCCTTGGTTTTCTGCGCGACCTGATTCGGCGCAGGATCCGTCATGCCGTGATCTCGCAGGCGCTGCGCAAGGTGCTTGGGCACGTCGACGCCACCCTTGTCGTCGACCTCGAGATTGAAGCCCTCGATGCTGATGGAGCTGCCCATGCCTTGCGGCGCCTGCAGCCGCACCATCTGGGACAGAAACGGGTTCGTTGGTGCCAAGGTGGCTCTCCTGTGTGCGTTCGCGCGGCGCGCGGGCGGCCAGCGCCCGCGCTCGAGGACAACTCGATCAACCGTTCGCGATGTTGGTGATGATTCCCTGCGACGGCGGGAAGTAGTTCTGCAGCACGCCGTCGCAGTAGATGCCGTACTGATACTTGCGCGAGGTCTGCGGCCACTCGATCTGGTAGTAGTCGCGGCGCATGCGCATCTGAAGGATGTTGTTCACGTTGGACAGCGGGTAGGGCAGCGTCTCGGTCGTAAACAAAATCGTCCCCGGCGGCATGTTCGGGTGCAGCTTGATGTCCAGGGTCTGCGCGCCGTTCATCGCGAACTTGTTCAGGTAGCTGCGCACCATGATGCCGCCACCGAGCATGCCCTGGTCCGCGTTGAAGACGAATCGCTGAGCGGCGCTGGAATTGCCGGCAAGGATCTTCTTGCCGATGTTGTTCATCTCCTGCGAGTTCACCCACGCCGTGCTGGGCGACAAGCGGTAGTTGTCCCAGAAGGACTTCAGCGCCGCGTCGATCTCGACAATGCCGCCGGCGCCGTCGCTCGTCAGCGGCGTGCCAGTGCCGGGCGTGCCGGTAGCCTGCGTGGTTTGAAGCGACCCCAGCGCAGAGTTGCTGGCGAAGGTCAGCAGCCCGTCGAAGGCCAGGCCGTTGGTCGAGTAGTTCGCCGCGGACAGCGCGTTGAAGTTGGCAACCCCGGGCGCCGTCGCGGTGCCGGTCGCGGCCGCCGTGATCAGCACGCTGTTGATGGTGGTGATGGCGCCGAGCGTCAGGTTGCCCGCGGCCGGGCCCCAGAACCAGGCGTAGGCCATCGCGCCGGCGACGGGCGTCACGCTGGCGCTGATCACGCTGGTGTTGCTGCCGGCCGCGGCGGTCACGTTGGCCTGGGAGCTAGGCAGCGCGGTGCCGCCGTTGACCACGTCGGTCGAGCCGTCGGCATTGGTCCGGGTGTAGGACTGCACGATGCCGCCAGTCAGCGATGCCGCCATGTAGCCTTCGAAGGTCAGCGCCACACAGCCGACGCCGTAGTTCGAGCCGCTCGTCAGCGAGCCGCCGGTGTTGGCGCTGGTCACGGTGGCCGCCGGCGTGTTGGACAGCGGGAAGCCGGTATTGCCGCCCAGAATGACCTTTTCCTCGGCGATCATCTGCGCGCGGAGCAGGCCTTCGACGGCCAGCGCCTTGATGTCCTCGAAGTCCTCGGCGGCGTAGTCCGCTTCGAACGTCACGGTGTCTTCCAGGCCCAGGCCCTTGTAGGCCGCGGTGTAGTTGGCCGTCGAGGTCGCGATCACCGCGCCGCGGTTGCCGCCGCTCACGTAGGGCAGCACGCCCCCGGTGTTCACGCCGGTGACGGCGCGCCAGTTGGCCTGGATGCCGCCCTTGCCGCTCACGCGCGGCGTGCTGTTGCGCAGGGGCGTGATGACCGGGTAGAGCTTCTTGGACGGCGCCTCCAGGTCGTAGGCGGTGATGCCGCCAATGGCGCTGTTGGACTGCGTCCAGGCTTTCTGCAGCTCGTTCTGCGGCTGGCCGTGCGCGGCCTTGATGAGGGCCAGGGTCTCGGCGGTGACGTTTGCGTTCATGTGCGTGCTCCTTGCGGCGCGTGCTGAATGACTGGGTCGGGGTTGTTGGGTGCGCGGCTACTTGCGCAGTTGCTGAGGAAGGGCCAGAGGAGTTCCTCCGCTGGCGTGGATGGACTTGATGAGCGTTGCGGCTTCGTGCTTCTCGCCGCGGTCGTCGACCACGGGCGCGGTCGTCTTGGCGACGAGCTGCGGGTCTTCGACCTGGTCGGCGCCCTTGGGAACGGCGCGCAGCGCGATGCGCGCCGGCGCGGGCTGGGCTTCGAGTTTCTGGATGCGCGCCGCCTGTTCGTCGATGACCTTCTGAAGCGGCGCCAGCGAGTCGGCGAGCGCCTTTTGAAGCGCGGCCGAGCCCATGACCTTCTCGGTCTCGCCGTCTCCCGTGCCGGTTGCGCCGGCGCCGGGCTGGTTCGCCGGCTCGGCGTTGCCCGGCGAGGCGCCTGGGCACTCGGCGCCGAGCTGCGCGGCGTGGTCGTGGATGCCTTGCACGAGGGCCAGGTCATCCTTGGAGTGGCGAGCGCCGACCTTCACCAAGGTCAGCAGCGGAGACGGGTGCGTCTTGAGCAGCGCGCCGCACTTCTCGGCCAGCGCGATGGTCATCGGGTCGGGCGTGTTGGCGGACTCGCTGAGCTCTTCCAGCTCCTCGTCGATCATGTCCTTCAGCACCGAGCCGCACATCGCGATGCAGGCGGCAAGCTTGTCGGGAAGGTCGCTGTCGTCGCCTTCGCGGAAGGTCTCGTACTCGGCGCTTTCCTGGAGGTTCTGCAGCCCGGCGATGAGCTGCGCGAAGGCGCTGCACGAGTACATGCCCTTTCGCAGCTCGCTGCGGTAAGCCTTGGCGAAGGCGGTGGCCTCGGCCTTCTCCTTGTCCTTGTCGGGGGCTTCTTCGCCGATGCCGAACTTCTTCTTGGCCGCGGCGATCTTCGCGTCGATGGCTTTCTGGTCCGCAGCGCTGTACTTGCTGCGGTTCTTCTCCTGGCCGAAGTAGGAAGCCGCGGCTCGCACATGCGCGGCCGTGTCGAGCGGGTACTTCTTGTTTGTCGGGTCGGCGAAGTCGGCGTCCTTGCCGTATTTCTCCTCGCCCTCCTTCGGGTCGGCGTCCTTGCGCTCGGCGATCTTGGCGATGACCTGCGACAGGGACAGACCGCGCTCGTTCATCAACTTGCCCAGCTGGGCGACCTCGTCCGCGGTGCCGTTGACGGTCACGTCATCGGCTGCGCCCGGGCTGACGAAGTCCACGCGCGCGGTGGTGCCGTCGGCTTTCTGGACTTCGAAGAAGCGTGCGGTTGGGATGCACGGCCGGTCGACCAGCGAGCCCTCAGACGGATTGGCGGTGTAGCGCGTCACGTCCTTGCCGTCGACCTTCTCGACGGCCTTGTCGCCGACGTAGCTGCCGCCGATGGAAAAGCCCGTGTAGACGCCTTCGCACACTTTCTTCCATTCGCCGTCGTCGACCACCTTGGCGCAGACGTCGATCGCCTTCTCGGCGTCGTTGAAGTCGATGGCGGTGAACTTCCCAGCGGCCACCTTGCCATGCATCGCGCGCAGGTTTCCTAGCGACTTGCCGCCCGTGTCCTTCGCGATCGCGTCGCTCCATGCCTTGAAGTACGGCTTGCTGGACTCGTAGTCCATGATCTCGTCGCTCTTGTCGACGGTCTCTTGCGCGAGCCGGCCGAACACCAGACGCTTCGCTTCGTCGACCTTGCGAATCTGCGCGAATAGCTTCATGCGACTGGGCTCCAATAATGCGGGGCGGGATGCGCTAATGGCCGGGAATTCTCAAGTTGTGCGCAATGTTCGGTGCGCTGCAATCGGTACGTTGTGCCAATTGCGGAGCCCGGCAGCCTGTCGGCTCTCGAACAATTCGCGCTGTCGGCGAAGCCGCCGTATTCGCGGAGAGTCGCCTTGCCAGGACGCGAGTCAGCGGGCACAAACATCGAGCCCTCGGTCATCCAGCGCGTCGTCTCGGGCCTAAAGTACATGGTCACGGGCGTCGGGCCGGACAACTTCTTTGGCCCGGCGCAGCCGCTGCAGCCGCTTGCCCAGGACCGGTCCGAGGGGCGCGGCTTCGACTACCCTGTCGGCTACAACCTGCGCATTCGTCCGCGCGAGGGCGAGCCGATCGGATTCCCCGAGCTCCGCGCGCTGGCCGACGGCTACGACCTGCTGCGCCTGGTCATCGAGACCCGCAAGGATCAGATCGAGGCCTACGACTGGGAGATCGTGCCGACGGACCCGAAGAAATCGGCCGACACCATGACCAAGGTGATCAGCAACGTCTCGAGCTTCCTGACCTACCCGGACAAAGAGCACAACTGGTCGCAGTGGCTGCGCATGCAGGTCGAGGACCTGCTGGTACTCGATGCCGTCGCGATCTACCCGCGAGCAAGCCGCGGCGGCCAGCTCTATGCGCTGGAGCTGGTCGACCCGGGAACGATCAAGCGTGTGCTGGACGTGACTGGCCGCACGCCGGAGCCGCCGGACGTGGCCTACCAACAGATTATCAAGGGCATCCCGGCCAGCGATTACTCGCGCGACGCGCTGTGCTACACGATGCGCAACCCGCGCACGAATCGCATCTACGGGTTTGGCCCGGTCGAGCAGGTGATGATGACCGTCAACATCGCCGTGCGCCGCCAGCTGACGCAGCTCGGGTTCTACACCGAGGGCAACGTCCCCGAGGCCATTGCGCAGGTGCCAGATTCGTGGACGGCGGACCAGACCAAGCAGTTCCAGCTCTGGTGGGACTCGATCATCGAAGGGCAGTCCGGCGCCAAGCGTCGAATGACATTTGTGCCTTCGCTCAAGGACATCGTATTCCCGCGGCAGAACGTGCTGAAAGACGAGTATGACGAATGGCTGGCGCGAATTATCTGTTTTGCATTCAGCATTAGCCCGTCCGCGCTCATCAAGCAAGTCAATCGCGCCAGCGGCGAGCAAATGGCAGATACCGCAAAAGAGGAAGGCTTGCTTCCGCTATTGCGATTTCTCGAATCCCACATTACCGGGTTGATTCAGAAATACCTCGGCCATCCCGAATTGCGTTTTGCGTTCAAGATTGTCAACAAAGTCGACCCGGCATCGCAGGCCAAGATTCACCAGATCTACATCGACACGGAAGTCATGACGCCCGACGAGGTGCGCGACGATTTGGACCTCGATGCGATGACGCCGCAGCAGCGAGAAAAAGCGTGGCCCAGCAGCGCTACGCCGGTGTCTCCCATGCCGGGCATGAACCCAGACGGCACCAAGCAACTGCCGATGACCGGCACTCCGCAGGCTCCCGGCGCGCAGCCGGCATCCCAAGTCGAGGGCGGCCAGGCTGGCGGCGACAAGACCGCGCCACAGAAGCCGCCGGCCGAGCCGACGCAGGCCGAGAAGCTGCTGAGCCTCGTACTGCCGATGCTCGACCCGGCGCGCCTGGCCGAGGCTGTGAGCGCCATCAACAAATCCGCGCCGGCGCAGGTCATCGAGCTGCAGCCTCACGTCGACGTCAACGTCGGGGACACGAACGTGCATGTGCCCGTGCAGCGCGCGGCGCCCGCGCCCGCTCCAGAACCCGAACCCGAACCCGAGTCCGACCGCATGAGCAAGCGCTTTGTTGGCCGCCGCATGGCCGACGGCACGCTTGCGGGCGCATGGGAAGACAGGTTGCAGCTCGTCAGCAAACGCGAGCCCGACGGCTCGCTGTCCGCCAACTGGGAAAGCAAGCCATGACGCCGGACCCGGCCAAACTCCAAACTTGGCTCGGCCCCATCGAAGCCTCGGCGCTTCGCGTGCAGATCACGCGCAGCGTCGTGCCGGCCGGCGATCTCAGGACGACCTCCTACTTCTTCTGCGACACGCTGGTGAGGGTCGACCAGCATCTGGACGTGTCGCAGGCAGCACTCGAGGCCGCCGGCCTGTCGCAACTCTGAAGGACCACTGCAATGCGCACCATCACCCTGAATCCCGGCGCCCTCGCCAACCCGCTCTCGGATCTTGCCGAGAAGCTCGGCGACCTCTTCTCACCGATCATTTTGGCCATCACGACGGCGATGGCCACGTCCTTCAAATCGGAGCTGATGACCGCCACGCACAACTTCAGCGTGGGCGGGAACAACTTCCGGCTGGCGCTCTTCGATGGCACGGCGACGATGGACAGCACGACCACGACGTACACCGGGACGAACGAGGTCGTGGGCTCTGGCTACACCGCGGGCGGCCAGCTGCTGACGAACGTCGCGCCCACCACCAGCGGCACGACCGCGTTCACCACCTTCAACAGCCCGCTGACGTGGACCGCCGCCACCTTCACCGCCGCGGGATGCCAGATCTACAACTCGACCAACGGCAATCGCTCCGTGGGCGTCTTCAGCTTCGGCTCAAACATCCCTGTCGTCTCGGGCAATTTCACGCTAAGTTTCCCCACCGCCAACGCCACGGCCGCGGTGCTGCGGATTCAGTAGCAGGCGGCGGACATGGGCACGCTCACCTCTTCGCAGCTCTCGGCGCTTCAGACCTGGATCAACCAGAACCAGGCCGCCAACGCCGCGGCCGGAAGCATCACGCCGATCCAGGCCGCACTGAACGCAACCGACCCCAGCAACACGATAGCCTACAACCCGCAGCAGCCTACCTTTGGGCCGGGCGGTCTGTTTGGGGCGCTCGTCTATTCGGATTTCATTGTTCTGACAAGCGCTCAACAGAATTACTTTCTGATGCTCATGTCGCAGCCGTCTTTCGACGCTACTAATTCGAATATCGATACAGCCATCGGGACGATGTTTAACGGAAAACAGACGCTCACGAACTTCGGCGCGCTGGCCCGAAAAGGCACGGTCTTCGAGGTGCTATGCATGACGAGCCACGTCGTGGCCGCGGGCGCCTCCGGACAGAGCCTCTACGGCTATCAGGTTTCGCAGGTAGACGTCCAGGCGGCCATTGCAGGGAGCTACTGATGAGCAGCGGCACCCCGATAATCCGCGAAGCACAAGGCGCGCCGGTTCAAATCACCGCAGCGAACATGCCGGCGTCGAGTCTGGCCACCAATACTATTTCTGGAGCCATCACGCGAATAACCGCTTCGAGTTTCAACAACGCCATGTTGCTCGATGCGTGGATTAGTGGCTCTTTCGGTACCGACCCGGCTGGCGCTGGAGCGCTGCAGCTCATCGTCGTGCCGCGCTCGCTCAGCGGCGACCAGGGTCCAGTGCCGACCGCAGCGACGGCGCGCCTGGTCTACAGCGCTGAGATTGGGTCGACCGGCAACACGGCAAAGGTCTTCTCTTTCGAGCGCATTCCGTTGCCAGTGGACTGCGACCTGTACCTGTACAACAACAATTCGGGCTACACGCTCACCTACACAAATTCCATGAACGGCAGCGCCTACGCTTTCCAGGCACAGCCTTGGTCCCCCGGCACCTGATAGAGCGCTAACGTGGCTGAACAGATCGACCTCGGCCAGTTCATCTGGCCGGACGTTTCGCAAGGGAGGCAGCCGCAGCAGAACCGTGGCCCGTCCGGCTCCAATTCGCTGGCGTTCGGCCTGACTCGACTCGGCATTCCGGGTGTCGACTTTGGCGCCACCGCATTCGGCAACTACTCGGGCGCTCCGGGGTCGATTGCGATCCCGCAAGGGGTTGCAGCCAACTTCAGCGGTTCGCAGGTATTGCAGATCGGCGCCATCGACGCGAACCCGATCACCATCATGGTCGGGGCGCTTGCAGACACTGCATCGAGCCCTCAGTACATCTTCGGCGTAAATTACGCCGGCGTCGAGCCTTACGAATTGCGGCTGAACAGCGGGCAGTTGCAATTCTCGTCGTACAACATGGGCGCCCAAGACTTGGCGCTAGGCGTCACGGCTCCGACGGCAGGCTCCTACTTCACGTCATACGCCACGCTGACGGGTTTTGGCGCATCGGTGGCGGCCACGCTCGGGTACTTCAATTCATCGGGCGTGCTGTCCGCCTCTACGTCGCAGGCCGCCAGCCTGACGAACGGCGGCCCGGGAAGCGCCTGCTACATCGGCGGTTCGGCCAGCAGCGGATCGCCGTGGCGCTTCTACAGCAAGCCGATCCTGTGGTTTGCCACCTGGAATCGAGTGCTGTCGGCGGTAGAGATTGCCCAGGTCGCCGCCAACCCGTGGCAACTCTTCGCAACCCCGATGCTGGGCCTGCCGAGCAAAGCCGCGTCCGGCGGCGCATCCGCGAGCATCAGCGGTGTTGCGGCGACTGGCGCAATCGCCGCACCGACAGCAGCAACCAGTTCCGCGCTGACACTCGCCTCGACCTACGCCACCGGCGCGGTCGGCGCACCGGCTGCATCGGCCTCGGCAGGAGCGACGCTTGCGGGCGTTCTTGGCACTGGCGCAGTGGGCAGCCTTGCTTTGGCTTCCGCGCCGACGCTGGTGCTGGCCGGCGTCGCCGCCATTGGCGCCGTCGGGGCCATCGGCGCCAGCGCGTCTGGCAACGCCAATGCGACGCTGCCGTCGGTCGCGGCGACGGGCGCCGTCGGGACGCTGACCGCCAGCGGCGGCGCGATCAATGGCAGCACCACGCTGTCCGGCCTGGCCGGTACCGGCGCCGCGGGTGCGCTGTCGACCGAGAGCGACTCGTCGCTGGTGCTCGCGAGCGCGTCGGCCATCGGGGCGGCCGGCGCAATCGTCGCGCTATCGCAGCCGACGGTTGCGCTGGCGTCCGTCTACGGCACGGGCGCGCTTGGCGCGCTACAGCCGGCCACCAGCACCGTCAGCGTGACGCTGCAGGGCATCGCCGCCGAAGGCGATGTGGGCGCGATCATCATCGGCGGCCAGCAGGGCCTGGACGGCGCCGGCATCGGGCGAAGGGTCGAGTACGTCATCGACAGGACGCACCGGGACAAGCCTATCGACGGCTGGGTCTGCCTGCCCGGCGTCTCGGCGCAATCGGCCCTCGGACCGGTTCAGTGGGCATCCCAGTGCACGCAGCCCGGGCAGGATCAGGTCACGGCGGCGCAGTTCGCCGCGCAGCTTGAGCGCATCGCCAAGCTGGCGCCGCGCCAGGACGCCACCGTCGGCCTGCCAGGCCTGACGTGCCAGATCCTGCCGTTTCGACCGCGCGCGCCAGTCGCGGCCGCGGAAGAGCTCGACGAGGAGCTTGAGCAGTTCGCGCTGCTGGCCGCGGCGGCATGGGAGAAGCAGTACGGCCGGCCGCGGAGGCGAGCGTGAAGCGCTGGGCTACCGTCGGCACCTACTGCGGCTGCGGCGCGCCCCTGGCAGGCGCTGCGGCGGCGCTGGAGGCATTCGAGAAGGCCGCGGCGGCGCAGCCCGCCAAAGGGCGGCCGCAGCCTCGGCTCACGAACGTCGGCAAGTACGTCCAAAGCAAGTCGCCGGCCCTGGCCCGAAAGCTCGCCAAGGTGTTGCAGGCCCACGCCAAGAAGGTCGCGCCCAAGCTGGTGCAGGGCTACGTGCAGCACCTGCAAAAGGCGCAGCTGATGCGGCTGCTGCACAAGGACGCGCGCGGCGGGAAGGACACGATCGACGAGATCGTCGCGAATCTGGGCAGCGCCGACCTCGGCAAGACCCTCACCGGAGAGTTGGCCGGCCCGATGTTGGCCGCCTTCCGCCGCGCGGCCGCGCTGGGCGCCACGCAGGTCGGCGCGAGCGTCAGCACCGACCAGGTGGACCCGAAAGCCGTCGCCTACGCCGAGGACCGAGGTGGCGAGTTGATCAAGGACCTTGCCGACACCACCGACGACGACATGCGCGACTTGCTGGCGCGCGCGGTCGACGAAGGCATGAGCGCCGACGACCTGAGCGACGCGGTTCAAGCCGCTGGCGCTTTCGGCGAGGCCCGAGCCAACACCATCGCGCGCACCGAGCTGGCTTTCGCGCACGTGCAAGGCAACAAGGAAGGCTGGCGCGCCAGCGGCCAAGTCGCCGGCAAGCGCTGGATCCTGGGCGACCTGCACGACGTCCCTGACGAATGCGACGACGCGGCCGAGGCCGGCGTGGTCGGCATCGATGAAGATTTCGCCGACGGGATCAGCGATCCTCCGGCGCACCCGAATTGCATCTGCGACATCCTGCCCGTCCTGAGCGACGGCGACGACGACGAAGATTCCTGACCACCACCACCACAAGGAGCGCCACCATGACCACTGCACCCACGCCCACCGCTCGAGTCCTCCCCCCCGCCCCGGGCCGTACGACGACCGTCAACGGCCGGAAGTACACCTGCCAAGCGGGCGGTTACCTGGACGTGCCGACCTTCGACGCGATCGCGCTGGAGTCCAACGGCTGGATTCCGGGCGCCAAGAGCGCGCAGAGTGGTGGCACCGCCTTGCGCCCGGCCAACCCGACGCTGGGCATGCGCTACGACGACACGGACATCGGCGTCGAGATCGTGTACGACGGCGCGACCTGGCGCAATCCAACGACCGCCGCGGCGGTCTGAGGCCTGCGGTCTATGGGCTGGCCGTCTGGCCCAGGCTGGTCGTGTGCTGGCTCTGCGACGTGGTCACCGACAGCAGTTTGCCGTCGGGCCCGAACTGCAGGATGGCCAAGCTGCTCTTGGTGTCGCTGCCGCCAGCGAAGGCGCCAACGATGGGGATGAACGTCGCCGCGTGCACCTTGCTCTCGGCGTAGACGTAGTGCAGCGACACTCTGCCGTCGGGCATCTGCATGCGCGTGGTCGGCGCCCCCAGCGCTGCCACGGCCTGGTCGACGGTGGTCTCGCCTTTGTGCAGCCCGGCGAGCTGATCGTCGGTGACGCGCACGCCTGTGGACGCGCAGCCCGCGGCGCCCAGGCCAAGGCAGGCCATCAGGGCCGCGGCCGCCAAGCGCATGGTGATGGACGTGGTCAGTGCGTGCATGGTGCGCCTCCTGGCCGCGACTATAGCTTCGCGCAAGGCGCGGTCCATCCCCCTAGCGAACGATTTGGCCGGCCGCTGATGCGGCCGCAGCCTGCTGTCGCATCAGCTCAAACAGACCCATGCCGGGCCCGTGCAGTCGTTTCCTGGCCCAGTTGATGTACTGGGTCATTGCGTCGACCTCGTCGTCGTGTGGCGCGCCAGGAAAGGCCGTCGATTCGGTCAAGAACACCTCAATGCCGGGCTCGATGCTGGGATCGGGAAGCCATACGTTGCCAGCTTCCTGAGTCGGCTGCATGGCGTAGGCGCGCGGCACCTTGCCGCCGTCGGGCGTGATAGGCAGCACGCCGGGGATCTCATTTTTCAGCGTCTCGATGACGGCGGTGCCGTTGGCTTTGTCCTCGATCAACACCGCGACGGCCTCCGGAAAAAGCGATCGGAAAGTGCGCACCGCGGTGACGGTGGCGGCAAAACCAAGGCGCTCTTTGAACCGGCGACGCAGGTAGTGGTTCGCGTCCTTTCGGCCCCAGGCCTGGATGGCCACGAAGTCGCTGGTCGCGAGGTCCTTGAACGAGCAGTCAATGCTGATCGTGGTCTCATCCAGCGCAGGCAGTTCGCGCCAGAAGCGCCAGTGCGCGCGCTGGAATATCACGCCGCTGCGTGGCGCCGGGTTCTGCTGGAGCTGGGCGTTCTTGTGGTATTCGCCGATGGAGGCCTCGAGCTCGGCCACAACCGGCTCGGGCAGCCGCTCAGGATGCAGCAGCTCGCCGGGCGCCTTGCGCGGATCCACGAATCCCAGACTCGTGGTCTTGCGCAGCGCCGGGTCGAAGCGCATCGGAAGAACGAGATGCTCCCAGCCCTTTTCTTCGGCCAGCAGATAGCCGGTAAGGTCGCGCGCGTTGAGCCGCTGGTGCACGATGACGGCCGCGCCGCTGGCCGGGTCGTTGGCGCGCGTGGCCATGGTGCCGCGCCACCACTCGATCGACGCAGCGATGGCGAGCTGGCTGTCCGCCTTTTTGGCGCTCACCGGGTCGTCGACGATTCTGATGTCGCCACCGAAACCCGTGCCTGCGCTGTCCGTGCTGGTGACGATTCGCCGGCCGCGCCTGTCGTTCTCGTATCGCGTCTTGACGTTCTGGTCGGTCGTCAGGGTGAAGATCTCGCCGAAGGCTTTCCGGTACCTGGGCGACTCGATGATGCGGCGCGCGTCCACCGCGTCGCGCGTCGCGATGTCGGTGGCATAAGCGGCCGTCAGGTACTGGCGCGATGGGTTGGCCAGCCAATCCCACGCCGGAAAGGATTGCGAGACGATGGTGCTCTTCAACATCCGAAAAGGCATGTTGATGATGAGGCGCCGGATCTGCCCTCGCGCCACGGCCTCGAGGTGCTCGCAGATCGCGCCGACGTGCCAGTTGTCCTCAAACGGCGTGGCTGGCGTCAGCGCTGGCCACGCGAAGAAGCGCAGAAAGTCGTGCAGCCTGCGCCTGGCGAGCTCGGCCTCGATCTCGAGAATCCCGGGGATCTTCACGGCGCAGGCACCCGCGCCGTCTTCACTGAAGCGTCTGCTTGGCCGCTACAGCCTTGGACATCAGCGCATGAAGCACCATCAATTCATCCGCGCTCAGAAGCGACAGGTCGGTCTTCTCCGTGATCTCCAGGCCCCCGGACATGGCGATGCGCTCGACGTACAGTCCGACCACCTTTCCGCGAGCGATCTCGGCCTGCACGGCCGCCGAATAGCGCCCATCCTTGGTCGCCAACTCGCGCAGATTCGCCAGCGTCGCAAGGTGAGTCTGCAGGTCAAGCGCCGTCGCGCCGGCGGCCTCTTTGCGAAGCTCGTCGAGTCTTGACTGAATCTTGACGTTGGTCAGCAGCCGCGACGCCAGCTCGTTGACGCTCTTGTCGGAAGCGTGCGGTGAATAGCCAGATTCGCGATAGGCCTGGCTCGCGTTGCCGTGCTTCACGTAGGCCGCGCAGAACTTCTCCTGCCTGGCGGTGAGTCCCTTGTCCCTCATCATGCACCCCTCGCGCCCATCATGCCCCTCATGCGCCTTCATGCCGCCGACGCGTTGCCGCCAGTCACCCGCAGCCGCGCCCGATCGTGTTCCACGTGAAGCGCTCAGCAGTCCTGCATGGTTTCGAGAATGGTCATGCCCTCGGCCATCGGTCGCAGCTCACCGATCATGCGTCGTACGCCGCCGTCCAAGAGCACGGTGAAGATGCCGCGGCAAAGATCCGATTCAATCGGGATCGGGCCCAGCATGCCGAGCAAAGCCGGCCCGGCTCTGTAGGCCAGTGGGCGCTTCGTGCCCGGCATCAGTGGTGCACAGTCCAGCAAACCACTCTGAACGCTGCGGCGCAGGTTGGAGTAGACGTTCTTGAACGAACAGTCGAATTTCTTCGAGATATCCTCGGCCGTCAGCACCTCGTCTGGATGTCGAGCCAGGAAGACAGCGAGCCGCAGGTACAGGTCGAAGGCGTGCCTGGTAGCGCCGCTGCTCCTGACGACGCTCATGGCATTACCCTAGCTACGCGGTACCGGACGCCTTCGAGCACGATCACGTCGCGCCGCTTGGCGTGCATCAGCGTGGGCATCTGGGCCTGCCGCGCGGCGTCGTAGGTGAGCTCGACCGTCGACCAGTTCCCACGGCCGCAACGGCGCAGGATTAGGGTCATTCCACAATCCCCAGGCGCATGGCCTTCACGCGCGCCATGTGGCGCTGCGCGGCCTTTGTTGGTGCGGGGCCTGAGCGCTTCATGTCGGACCCGACAGCCGCTTGTAGCCGGTCAGCAGATCGCCATCGCCACCGAGTTCGCGGGCCGAGCCGATGGACTTGATGACGAGGCGAATTTCGACAATGTCACCCATGGTGTCGTAGTCCACGCGCCGCTCCATCTTGATGTGGTGCAGTAGCCAGTCGGGCGCAACAGTTGCCATGAGCGGTTCCAGTGCCTCCTTGAATTTGAGGAAGACTGCGCGCGAGTGCGCGTCGTCGTAGGCGGTCCATTCGCCGCGCTTCATGCGAACTCCGTCATCTCAAGCTGCGCGCCGGCCACCGGCTCGCCGAACGTCACCTCGACAGCCCATTCGCCCTTCGCTCCGCGCCGCTGCGCGTAGCGGTAGCGCACTCGCATGCGATCGCGGTCATCGACGCCCAGCCACCGCGCGATTTCG
>CAIWPS010000798.1 GCA_903914615.1 uncultured beta proteobacterium
GAAAACACCGTCACCGCCGGCATCGTCAGCGCCAAGCAGCGCGACACCGGCGACCTCATCCCGCTGATCCAGACCGACGTCGCCATCAACCCCGGCAACTCGGGCGGGCCGCTGATCAACATGCGCGGCGAGGTGGTGGGCATCAACTCGCAGATCTACAGCCGCTCGGGCGGCTACATGGGCATCAGCTTCTCGATCCCCATTGACGAAGCCACGCGGGTGGCCGACCAGCTGCGCGCCAACGGGCGCGTCATCCGCGGCCGCATCGGCGTCGTCATCGGCCCCGTCACCAAGGAAGTGGCCGAGGCCATCGGCCTGGGCCAGCCGCGTGGTGCCGCGGTGTCCAGCGTCGAGAAGGACGGGCCGGCCGACAAGGCCGGCGTCGAGGCCGGCGACATCATCGTCAAGGTCGACGGCAAGCCGGTCGAGAAGTCGGGCGACCTGCCGCGCATCGTCGGCGGCATCAAGCCGGGTGCGAAGGCCACGCTGCAGGTCTTCCGCCGCGGCAGCAGCAAGGACATCGCCGTCACCGTCGCCGAGTTCGAGGCCGACAAGCCCGTGCGCCGTGCTGCCGCCGAGCCGGGCAGCTCGCCGCAGGCCATCAAGAGCGTGCTGGGCCTGACGGTGTCGGACCTTTCCGACGCGGTGAAGAAGGAGCTGCGCATCCGCGGTGGCGTGCGCGTCGACGCGGTGGAAGGCGCGGCCGCGCGCGCCGGCATGCGCGAAGGCGACGTCATCCTGTCCATCGACAACGTCGAGGTCGCCGACAGCAAGCAGTTCATGGCCGCGGCCGGCAAGGCTGAAAAGTCGCGCACCGTCGTCCAGGCGCTGGTGCGCCGCGGCGACATGACCAACTTCATCGTCATCCGGCCGGCTCGCTGAGCGCGCGGCCGCTGGGCCGTGGCACCGGACAAGATCCGGTGCCCGGCAGCAAGTTGACTGGCCCTGCGGGTCTTTCCACGATATGAAATGAAAATCATGGCCTGTTCCGGCATGCGATTTGCCCAATCGTCGGTGCAGGTTAGTGACCTTTCACTTCAATGGTGGACCGGGCGCGATTAGCGCTGCGAGCGTCTAGAATGGAGCCCGATGTGGCACGATTTACCAGTGTTGGATTCAGGAAGGCGGGTTCGTGTTGCTGCGACGCGACCCCCGGACAGCATGTGGATGACCTGTTGATAACTCCACCCTGTCGGATCGCTGCAACGACCGGAAATCAAGCAATGGCGCGGGTTCCCGGCCGGTTCTTTGATCTACAATGAACGCCCAACAAGCAGTTGCCAAACGTTCTGTTGGAAGGCGCGTCATCTTTTTGGACGCGCCTTTTTTTTAACCTCGAGCGCCGCGCGTCGCGCTCCTGCGCAGGCCGCCGCGCAGAACCCCCGTTCATCGTCTGCACTGCACCTTGTGCGGTGCCCTTGCGATGCAATCCCGTTCGATGAATCACATCCGCAACTTCTCCATCATTGCCCACATCGACCACGGCAAGAGCACGTTGGCCGACCGCATCATCCAGCGCTGTGGCGGTCTCAGTGACCGCGAAATGGAAGCGCAGGTGCTGGACTCGATGGACATCGAGCGCGAGCGCGGCATCACCATCAAGGCCCAGACCGCGGCGCTGAACTACACGGCGCGCGACGGCCAGGTCTACCAGCTCAACCTCATCGACACGCCGGGGCATGTCGACTTCTCGTACGAAGTCAGCCGCTCGCTGTCGGCCTGCGAAGGCGCGCTGCTCGTCGTCGATGCCAGCCAGGGCGTCGAAGCGCAGACGGTGGCCAACTGCTACACCGCGCTCGAACTCGGTGTCGAGGTCGTGCCGGTGCTCAACAAGATGGACCTGCCGCAGGCCGACCCCGACAACGCCAAGCGCGAGATCGAGGACGTCATCGGCATCGATGCCGAGAACGCCATCCCCTGCTCGGCCAAGACCGGCATGGGCCTGGAAGAGATCCTCGAGGCCGTCATCACCCGCATGCCGCCGCCGCGCGGCAAGCCCGACGGACCGCCGCGGGCGATGATCGTCGACAGCTGGGTCGACAACTACGTCGGGGTCGTGATGCTGGTGCGCGTGGTCGACGTCAGCCTGTCCAAGGGCGAGCGCATCCGCATGATGGCTACCAACACCGTCTACGGCATCGAGCAGATGGGCGTGTTCACCCCCAAGAGCGTGGCGCGCGACACCCTCAAGGCCGGCGAGGTGGGCTTCGTCATCTGCGGCATCAAA
>CAIWPS010000799.1 GCA_903914615.1 uncultured beta proteobacterium
ACGATTGAACCTTGGATGCTCGACCGACCTTCGCGGCGGCGAGTGGACGAACGTAGATATCGCGCAGCCCTGCGACCAGCAAGCCGACCTTGCGCTGCCGTGGCCGTGGGCCGATTCCAGCGTGGATGAGATCTACGCTGCGGACCTCTTCGAGCATATCGGGGATTGCCAGCATATCCCGCCCTCACGGTTTAGCCCCGGGCAGGTGTGTCAGCGTTGCGACGTAAGCGCTACGGTGATGGGCGCTGTCGTTCGCCATTGGTCGGGCCGCATCCACGTCATGAACGAAGCGTGGCGCGTGCTGAAGCCGGGCGGGATTCTGACGATGGAATGCCCCGACGCAGCGAAGGGCGCGGGACAGTGGCAGGACCCGACCCACGTTTCGCCATGGACGCCCAACGCGCTGCAGTACTACACCGATGGCAGCCCGGCTCACAAGCGGTTCGCCGCGGCGTACGGGATCGCGGCGCGGTTCGAGGTGCTCAGCGTGACGGAGCGGCTATATTCCGAGACCGCTGGAGAGCTTAGCGGGTATGTAGTTGGTTGCAATGTTTGGAAGTTTACCGCGCGACTGGAGGCTGTGAAGTGACGAATCGGGAATATGAAAAACGGCGTTACGAAGAGTGCGCTCGGCTCGGGCAAGATATTATGAAACAAATCGCTGATATCACCCTAGCAACAGCGGGTACTGCTGATGCTGCCTATTCTCGTTTTGACGTCAAGTTTAATCAAGGATCTGCCGCGATTTTTATTACTCGCGATCCGCGCGTATCGGCTGTGATCGAAGAGGCCATCAAGCAAAAGTTTGCAGTCAATCTGCCTATCGAGAAAGGCGACCTCCATTGAGTTACGCAATCATAATCCCGAGCAAGAAAGCAACGAACCTGCTGGACTGCATCGATCGGCTGCGATCGATGGAGGAAACCGGGCGTATAGTCGTCGTCTGGGATGGCGACCAGGAGCCACCACGCGAGCAGGTGCACAAGTTCGGCTGGGTCGAATTCATCCCCGGCGTGAAGCCTTTCGTATTCGCACGAAACATCAATTGTGGGCTGCGGGCGACCGGCCAGTACGACGTGGTGCTCATGAACGACGACGCGCTGCTATGCACTCCGCGCGGGCTGGCGCGTCTCTCTTCGGACTGCGCCCACAATCCCGAATACGGCGTGATCGCGTCAAGTGTCGATCTGTGCGGCACCCAGAACCAAGTGCATGATATCCGCCCCGGCCTGCGCGAAGAGCATGTCATGCTGGCCTTCGTCTGCGTGTATATCCCGCGCACGGTGATCCACGAGGTAGGAATGCTCGATGAGCGGTTCGGCATCAACGCGGGCGGCCCCGGTGCCAGAGGCTACGGGCTCGAAGATGACGACTTCTGTTGGCGCGTCCGTCAGGCCGGAATGAAACTCGGCGTGCAGAATGACGTGCTGGTGAACCATACGACGCTGCCGAGTACCTTTCGCAGCGATAAGGAACACCCGGCAAACGTGTTTCTGCATGAAGCGCTGTTTGAGACGAAGTGGGGAAGGCACCCGAGGAAACCATGAGCGAACAAACCGGAATTCCCGGATGGTTCGCAGAAGAGAACCGGACAGAACTCGCACGGCTGATCTACAAGCACCAGGTCAAAAGCGTAGCCGAAATTGGTTCGTTTCTGGGGCTGTCTGCCGTATGGTTCGCGCAGCGCGTCAAGCAGGTGTACTGCGTCGATACGTGGTTTGAAGGCGCAACCCACGAAAGCGAGAATAACCTCGTCGGCACGCTGCGCCGTTGGGACCTGCCCCGCGATTTCTTCCCGCTGTTCCGCGATAACGTCATGCGGTCCGGCGTGTGGCACAAAATCTGCCCGATCAAGGGCCACTCGCACGATGTGCATGGTGAGGTTCCGGTGTGCGATCTGGTGTATCTCGATGCCGGCCACTCTTACGAACAGCTGAAGCGCGACATCGAGATTTACCAGGACAAGGCGCGTATGGTGCTCTGCGGCGATGACTATACGCCGCGGCTGGAGGCCGACGGTTCGCCAGCGTTCGGCGTGATCGAAGCGGTAACTGAGATGCTGCCGGACGCGCAGCACGTCGGGCCGTTCTGGTGGTGGGAGAGGAAATGAGCGACGAAGAAAACGAAGAATACGATGGCCCGAGTCCAGAGGCTGGCGACGTAGCGTGCGCCATTTGCGGCGTATACGGATGTCCCGGAACGTGCGCCCCGCAGGAAGATGAGGATGAGATTCGCGCTACGGAGTACTTGCTTTGAAACTTTTTATCACCGGCAGCGCCGGATTTGTCGGGTCGTACGCAGTCAAGGCTGCGCTCGCACGCGGCTGGGAAGTGGATGGCATCGACCTACGGCACCCAAGCGTCAACCGCCAGATGGACGCGCGGCTGCTTTCACGCATCGAGGCCGATGTCGTTTTGCACTTGGCGGCGTTCTCAAGCAACGCGGGCTTTGCCGACCGGATGGCCGAGAACTACGCGAACAACGTCATGGGCACGTGGAACGTGCTTCGGCTGGCGCAGCAGAGCGGGGCGCGCGTGCTGTACGCCAGCAGCAGCGCAGTTTATTCCGGAGATCTGCTAGATGATTATGGCCGGCCATGGCGGCGTGACCAGGAAAACAGCATGCTCGTGCCCACGAACAGCCACTACGCCCGGTCGAAGCTCT
>CAIWPS010000800.1 GCA_903914615.1 uncultured beta proteobacterium
AACGCGCCCTGCAGGGCCCGGGCCCAGCGGTCCAGGTCAGGCAGCGCACCTGCGTCGCCCGGCGGCCACAGCGGGTCGGGCGGGCCCTGCCACAGCGGCACGCCGTCGCGACGCCGGATGAGGCCCAGGCTCCAGCGCGGCAGCGCCTCGCCCGGGTACTGGCGGCCCACGCTGCGCAGCACGGTGCCGCCCGGAAAGCGCCGGCACAGCCCGCCCAGCAGCGCCTGCGCGCGCGCCTGCTTGTCGCCGCCCAGCGCCTGGCTCAGCCATTCCGGCGTCTGCGCCTGGCGGTCGGTGTAGGTGGGCTCCGAGCCGACCCAGATCGTCAGTCCGCGCGCCGCGATGCGCTCGTCGTGGCGGCGTACCGCGGCGTCGAAGTCGTCCTCGGCCGCCATTCAGCGGAAGGGCTCGGCGCGCGCCAGCAGTTCCTCCAGCCCGGGCTCGTTCGGGTCGCGCGGCTTGCCGGGGTGGATGATCGCCACCTGGCAGCCCTCGGCCGCCTCGACCAGCTGGCGGTAGGTGCCCGCGGACAGGTCCTTGATGTAGGCCTGCTTGCGCTCGTTGTAGGTGAACATGCGGTCGTTGATGATCTGGCACTCGTTGCAGCTGGGGCAGCGCGCGGTCTCGATCCAGGCCTCGTCGCGCGAGTGGCTCGCTGCAGGCGGCTCGACCTCGGCCACCGCGGTGGCAGCTTCTGCGGCCACCGCTGCCGGCGCTGCCGGCGCAGCAGCTGCCGGCTGTTGCGACCCGGCCCAGGCCGCTTTCTCGCGCGCCAGCAGCCGCTCGGCATGCGAGTCGTGGATGCCGCCATGCTCCTGCAGCCGGTGCCACAGCAGCAGGCAGCGCCGCGCCGCCTGCATCAGTCGCAGATCGACGATGACGCGCTGCAGGCCATCGTTCGCGTCCACCGCCAGCAGGTAGGGCACGTGGCGCGCGGCGTCCGCGTCGGCCAGCTGCAGCCAGTCGGCCGCGGCGACCATCTGCGGCCCCCAGCGCTGGCGCGGGACGAGGGCGAAATGCGCCGCCTGGCGCGGGTCGCAGAGCACGAAGTCGGCGTAGGTGAAGGCGCAGAGCTCGCTGCAGCGCTGCAGCGCGGCGTCGGCGTACTCCAGCGTCTCCACCGGCCAGTCGCCCTCGGGCTGCGGGTTGTGGGCCAGCGAGAAGCGCTCGGCCCAGTTGCTGCCGGCCGTGGCGTCGTAGCAGAAGGCCGGGAAGGCGCGCGACTGCAGCGCCGCGGCAGCGCTCAGGTAGGGCGCCACCGGGTCCGCGGGCGTGACGGGCGGGGTGTAGACGCAAAACAGCGCCGGCCCGTGGCAGGCCATGCCGCGCGCCAGCTGGGCCTGCATCGCCACGAGCTGGGAGCATGGCGCCTGCAGCACGAACATGCCGCCCAGGCCCATCGCCGTGGTCGCCAGGCGCGCGCTGCGCACGCCGAAGGCGTAGTGGCCGACGCCCACGGCTGCTTCCTCGAGCAGGTCGGTCACCTGCACCAGCAGCTTCATCGGCATGCCCGAGCTCAGCAACTCCATCAGCATCGCGTTCTCGGGCGCGTCGTTGCGTTCGGGCGCGATGCACACCAGGTAGTCGGGGAAGCGCGCCAGGTCGTCGGCGCCCAGCTGGTGCTGGTCGAAGGCGTCGAAGAAGAGGTCGTGCTCGGATTCGACATAGCGGCCGGCGGCCTCGAGTTCGGCGATCGACATCGCGCGGACGAGTTCGGCCAGCGCCGGCAGCCGGGCGCGGAAGGCCTGCGCGGCGCTGGCGCAGTCGGCGAATCCGAAGCCGTGGGCGGCGTCGGCACCGGCGTCGGTCGCGGCAATGAAGCGCTGCGACTCGAGCACGTGCAGCGTGCGCTCCAGCCGTTCGCGCCGGGGCGCCGGCAGCTCGTCCTGCGGCGCGCCCTTGCCGACGATGCGCGAGAGCGCGTCGAAGTCGAAGGCCTCGCGGTGGGCGCCGCCCAGCGCCGACTTCAGGCTGTCCGGCGCGCAGCCGGCCTGCGAATGGATGTGCGCGGCGCGCAGGATGTCCGACAGCCTGCCCACCAGCCGCGCCAGCTCGGTACGCAGGCGCCTGGCCTTGGCGTCGCACGCAGCCTGCCAGGCGTGGCGCAGCAGGCGCGGCGGCATGTCGTGGCTGCAGCCCAGCACCTCGCCCTCGGCCGCCAGCGCAGCGCCGGCCTGCACCAGCACGCGTTCCAGCGTCTCGCCCTCGCGCGCGCCCAGCCGCGCGGCCGCGGCGTCCCACAGCTCGGCCAGCGTGCCACGCTGCCCGGCGGCCACGGCGGCGCGGATCTCTTGCTCCACCTGCAGGCCGTGGCGGCGCAGGCGCTCGCCGTCGATGCCGCGCGGCGCGACGTCGCGCAGCAGGCGGTCGACCAGGCTGGACAAGGGCTGCGCCGCCTGCGGCGCGCCCGGCGCTGCGAGCACGACGGGGAAGTCGTGCCGCACGCGATCGAGGTTGCGGTAGGCCGCCAGCAGCGCCGGCCGCAGGCCCAGGCCTTCGATGGCCGCCAGGTCCTCGCCGTGGCGGCGGCCGGTGAGATGGAAGATCAACGGTTCGGGGTGCTGGGCTTGCATGTCCATCGCGGGGTTCTCTTCGATGTGCGGGGGCCGCTAGGCCCGGAGCTCAGGCCGCGGCCTGAACGGGCTCTTCCTCGGGCCAGACCGTGTACTTGTCGAGTTCGCGGTTGAAGCCGGCGCGGATGGCCTCGGGCGAGCGCAGCTGGCCGGCCTGGCGCAGGTCCTCGTAGCAGGGCGCGGCGGGGTTGCGGTAGAGGATGCCGACGGGGATAGGGTCGTCCAGCGACGCGATCTCGCGCGCGCGGTCGATGTCGATGGGGTCGTGCACGCGCTGGTTGCGGTAGGCGCTGGACAGCGAGGCGCTGAGCTGCAGGCCGTCGCCGTGGGTCAGCAGCATCGTGCGCTGCGGGTCGTGCAGCCAGGGGTCGAAGCTCTTGGGCATGAACTCGGGGCAGCGCTGCAGCACGCGCACGAACGAGAAGCCGCGGTGCCGGTGGGCGGCGCGCAGGATGTCGTACAGCACCTCGGGTATCCAGTCCACG
>CAIWPS010000801.1 GCA_903914615.1 uncultured beta proteobacterium
CGCGCGCAGCGGCGCCGCACGGGCCTCGCGCGCCGGCTCGGCCGCCTGCACCGGGGCGCGTGCCGGCGCCGCCGCGCCCTGCGCCGGAAAGGCCAGGAAGCGCAGCAGCACCATCGTCAGTGCGCCGTACTCGTCGCTCATCAGGCCGAGTTCGCCACGGCCGTGCAGCACCATGCTGTAGAGCAGCTGCGTCTCGTCGCCGGCCAGCCGCGGCGCCAGCGCACGCGCGTCCTCGGTGTCGGGGTCCTGGGCGTCGAGCGCGCCGGGCACGGCCTGCTCCACCGCCATCTGCTGCAGCAGCAGCGCCATCTCCTCCAGCGTGCCGGCGGCCGACAGGCCGAGGCCGCGCAGGCCGTCCACCGCGGCCAGCACGGCGGCGCCGTCGCGCTGCGCCAGCGCCTCCACCAGCGCACGCGCCTGGCCGCGGTCGACGCTGCCCAGCATGGCACGCACGCCGGCATCGGTGAGCTGGCCGCCGCCGTAGGCGATGGCCTGGTCGGTGAGCGACAGGCCGTCGCGCATCGAGCCGCGCGCCGCGCGCGCCAGGAGGCGCAGCGCGCCGTCGTCGCTGGGCACGCCCTCGGCGGCGAGCACGCGCTGCAGGTGTTCGCGCACGGTGGCCGGCGCCATCGGCCGCAGGTTGAACTGCAGGCAGCGGCTGAGCACCGTGGGCAGCATCTTCTCGGGGTCGGTGGTGGCCAGGACGAACTTCAGGTAGTCGGGCGGCTCTTCCAGCGTCTTCAGCAGCGCGTTGAAGGCGTCCTTGGTGAGCTGGTGCGCCTCGTCGATCATGAAGACCTTGAAGCGGCCGCTGCCGGGCTTGTAGGCGGCGCGCTCGATGAGGTCGCGGATCTCGTCGATGCTGCGGTTGCTGGCGGCGTCGAGCTCGATGTAGTCCATGTAGCGGTCGGCGTCGATCTCGGTGCAGGCCGCGCAGACGCCGCAGGGCTCGGCGGTGATGCCGCCGGTGCCGTCGGGACCGGTGCAGTTCAGGCTCTTGGCCAGGATGCGGCTGACCGTGGTCTTGCCGATGCCGCGGGTGCCCGTGAACAGGTAGGCGTGGTGCAGCCGGCCCTGCGTGAGCGCGTTCGTCAACGCCTGCACCACGTGCTCCTGCCCCACCATCTGCGCGAAGGTGCGCGGCCGGTACTTGCGGGCCAGGACGACGTAGCTCATCGACGGCATTCTAAGGTTGGCAGGGATAATCGCCGGCCATGAACCCACCCCAGGACACCCCGCTGAGCTACGAGCAGGCGGGGGTGCAGTACGAGCTCATCGACCCGCTGAAGGTGGCCGCGCAGCGCGCTGCCGCGGCCACCGCGCCGCAGCTCGCGGGGCATGGCTTTTCGGAACTGGCGGCGTCGCGCGGCGAGTCGGCCTATGTCGTCGACGTCGGGCCCTTCTGCATCGCCAGCATCGTCGAATGCCTGGGCACCAAGACCCTGGTTGCCGACGAGATGCAGCACCTGACCGGCCGCAGCTGGTACGCCGGCATCGCGCAGGACACCATCGCGATGGCCGTCAACGACCTCGTCACCGTCGGCGCCACGCCGCTGGTGGTGCAGGCCTACTGGGCCGCCGGCGGCAGCGCATGGTTCGCCGATGGCGACCGCGCGCAGGCCCTGGTGCAGGGCTGGCAGCAGGCCTGCGAAGTCTGCAAGGTGGCCTGGGGCGGCGGCGAGACGCCGGCGCTGGCCGGCATCGTCGAGCCCGGCCGCATCGACCTCGCCGCAGCCTGCACCGGCCTCGTCAACCCCAAGGAACGCCTGAGCCTGGGCGAGCGCCTGGGCCCGGGCGACGCCATCGTGCTGCTGGGCAGCAGCGGCATCCACGCCAACGGCCTGAGCCTGGCGCGCAAGCTGGCCGAGCGGCTGCCGCAGGGCTACCTCACCGAGATCGAACCCGGCCTGGGCTATGGCGAAGCGCTGCTGGCCCCGACCGTGCTCTATGCGCCGGTGACCGAGGCGCTGTGGGCTGCCGGCGTGCGCGTGCATTACGCCGCCAACATCACCGGCCATGGCTGGCGCAAGCTGCTGCGCCACCCCAAGCGGCTGGCCTACCGCATCCACACCGTGCCGCCGGTGCCGGCCGTGCTGCGCTTCATCCAGCAGCAGGCGCAGCAGGACGACGCCGAGGCCTACGGCACGCTGAACATGGGTGCCGGCTTCGCGCTCTTCGTCGCCGCGGCGGACGCCGAGCGCACCGTCGCCGTGGCGCAGGCCTGCGGCGTGCCGGCCTGGGTGGCGGGTGCCGTGGAAGCGGGCGAGAAGCGCCTCGTCATCGAACCGCTGGGGGTGGCTTTCGGGGGCGACGCGCTGCAACTGCGCTAGCAGGGGCTTGGCGGGGCCTCGCCTACAATCGGCGTCGACGGGCCTCCCCGCATGGAAGCGCGCCCAACCGGGTCAGGTGGGGAACCAAGCAGCCCTTAGCGTTGCGACCAGTGCCGGGGGTAAGGCTCGTCACCCGCCCTTCACGACCCCCCCTTGACCAGCGCCAGCGCCGCCTC
>CAIWPS010000802.1 GCA_903914615.1 uncultured beta proteobacterium
CGCTGGACACCGCCATCGGCGACGCCGTGGCCGCCGCCGGCCCCGACGTGCTGGACGTGGCCGAGGCCATCGACGCCCTGGCCACCCTCGACCCGCGCCTGGCGCAGGTGGTGGAGATGCGCTGGTTCGCCGGGCTCACAGTGGCCGACATCGCCACCGCGCTGGGCCTGACCGAGCGCACCGTGCGGCGCGACTGGGAAAAGGCACGCGCCTTCCTGACGGTGGCCCTCGCGCGCTGAGCCTGCACCGTCCGCTCAGAGATGCAGGCTGGCGCGCTGCGGCAGCGCGCGATGCGGCAGGAGCGGGTCGGCGCTGCCCAGCCGCTCCCGCAGCGCGGCCAGGCGGCGGCGTTCGTCCAGCACCCATTCGTCATAGTGGCCAGGCATCAGGTCGCCGCGGTACAGCGCACGTGCGGCCTCGACGCGGCCGGAACGCAGGCAACGCTCGAAGTCGAGCACGTCGCAGGCCAGCGCGCCAGGGGCAACGCGGATCGCGAAGTGATCGGCCATGAGCACCGGCGCTACGGCGGCGTCGCGCGACTCCAGCAGCGCCTTCAGCGCCGACAGCGCCTGGCGCAGCCGGTTGCGGCCGACGCTCAGGCTCACGCCCGGCCACAGCAGCTCGACCAGTTCCTCGCGCGGGTGCAGGCGGTCCGGGCCCAGCGCCAGCCGGGCCAGCAGCGCCGCGACGGCCCGCGTCGGCCAGCGGCTTTGCGTGGTGCCGGCCGGCGCGGGGGCGGCCACCGCCACCGCGTCCACGGCCCCCAGCAGGCGCACCCGCCAGCGCACGCCGGCGCCAGCGCCGGGCTCGAACCCGGCGTCCAGGGCCATGCGGCCGTACAGATCGGAAAGCGCGAACATGCCTGTCTTCCTGCGATGCCTGCCTGGAGGGGTACACGCGGCGGTGCGGGAAAAGCGGACATCGGCGGCCACCCCCTGGTCCGGGGGGTTTCGTGCGTGGCGGGGCTTGCCGCTAGATTTGCGCCATGCCGCGCGCCGCCGATGTCCGCTTTGCCCGCGGTGCTGCGTGAGGCAAGCTGCATGACGGCCTCGACCAAACCCCCGCTCACCGCCGATGCCTGGGCCCGCGTGTCGGCGCTCTTCGATGCCGCCCGCGACCTCGCGGCGGCCGAACTGCCGGCTTGGCTGGAGGCCCTGGACCGCGATGACCCCGCGCTGGCACCGTGGCTGCGCGAGATGCTGGCTGCCCACGCCGGGCGCAGCGACGCCGACTGGCTGGAACGCGGGCCTCAGCTGCCCGGCGCGGCCGCGGTGGCCCCGGGCGGCCTGGGCCGCGGCGCGCGCGTCGGCCCCTGGGTGCTGGGCGAGTTGCTTGGCAGTGGTGGCATGGCCACGGTATGGCGGGCCCGCCGCGCCGATGCCCTGCCCGCCCGCGAGGTGGCACTGAAGCTGCCGCTTGGCCACCGCGCCGGCTCGCAGCTGGCGGCGCGCTTCGCGCGCGAACGCGACATCCTGGCGCGGCTGAGCCACCCCCACATCGCGCCGCTCTACGACGCCGGCGTGGCCGACGACGGCACGCCCTGGCTGGCGATGGAATGCGTCGACGGCCTGCCCATCGACCGCTGGTGCGACGGGCGCCGGCTCGACGTCGCGCAGCGGCTGGTCCTGTTCGCGCAGGTGCTCGACGCGCTGCAGTACGCCCACTCGCGCCTGGTCATCCACCGCGACCTCAAACCCAGCAACATCCTCGTCACCGCCGATGGGCAGGTGCGGCTGCTGGACTTCGGCATCGCCAGGCTGCTCGCCGCGCCGGGCGACGACGGCAGCGCGGCCGACGGCGGCGCCGCTGCGGTGACGCAGCAGGCGGGCCGTGCCATGACGCCGGCCTACGCCGCCCCCGAACAGGTGCTGGGCGAGGCGCTGACCACGGCCACCGACATCTACGCCCTCGGCGTGGTGCTGTTCGAACTGCTGTGCGGCACCCGCCCCTACCTGACGCGCCTGGACACGCCGGCGCAGGTGGAGCTGGCCATCGCCGAAGGCCAGCTGCTGCGCGCCAGCGCGGCCGTCGGCGCCGCGGCCGCGCTGGCCCGGGGCACGACCCCGAGGCGCCTGGCACGCCTGCTGCGCGGCGACCTGGACACCATCCTGGCCAAGGCGCTCAAGCGCGACGGCCGCGAGCGCTACCCCTCGGCGGCCGAGTTCGCCGAGGACCTGCGCCGCTGGGCCGCGCGCGAGCCGGTGCGGGCGCGACCCGACAGCGGCGCCTACCGGCTGCGCCGCTTCGCCATGCGCCACCGGGCGGGCGTGCTGGCCATGGCCGCGGTGGTCGTGGCGCTCGCGGGCGCGCTGGCCTTTTCGCGGCTGCAGGTGTTGCGCGCCGACCGCGAGCGCGACCGCGCCCTGGCCGAGCAGGGCAAGGGCGTCGCCGTCGGGCGCCTGCTGGTCGACCAGCTGGTGGGCCTGGCCAACGAAGGCAAGGCGCTGTCCGTGCCCGACACGCTGGCCCGCGTGGAGCGCGGCGCACGCGCCACCTTCGCCCAGGATCCCGAGGCACTGGCCGAAACTCTTTTCGCCATCGGCGGCCAGCGGCGCAATTTCGAAAGCGACGCCGCCGCGCTGCCGACGCTGACCGAGGCCCTGCGCCTGACCGGCAGTCCGAGCCTGCGGGCACAGATCGGCTGCGACCTCGGCGCCGCTCTCTATGGCCTGGGGCGGCGCGACGAGGCCATCGCCAGCATCCAGCGCGGCATCGACGACCCGGCGGTCACTGCCGGCACGCGCTCGCTGTGCCTGGACTACCAAGTGCTGCTGTTGATGGCCAACGGCGACCTGGCGGCAGCACTGCAATCGCAACAGGCCTCGTGGAAGCTGATGCAGTCGGCGCCCGACCTGCCGCCGGCCGGGCGCGACCGCGCGCGCATGATGCTGGCCTACCTGCAGGCCATGAACGGCGTCGACACCGACCTCGACGGCAGCTTCGAGAGCGCCTTGCAGGCCTTGCGCAATCGCGGCAGCGACCGTGCCCTGCCCGGCATCGAGACGCGCAGCCGCTGGGCCGCGGCCAACCTGGCCATGGGCGACGCCCGCGCGGCGCTGGCCCTGGTGCGCGACAACCTGGGCTTGCTGCCGAAGCAGGACGCATCGCCGATGCAGTCGAGCTTCAGCCGCGCCCAGGGCCAGGCCCTGGACGCACTGGGCGACCTGCCCGCCGCGCTGGCCCAGTACCTGGCCGCTGCGCAGCGCGCGCAGGTCGACGGCGACCCGCGGCTGGCTGCCTCGGCACGCTGCCTGGCCGCTTCGGTGCTGCTGCGCCAGGGTGACGCCGGGGCAGCCCGGCTGCAATTGCAGCAGGCCGAGCCCTTGCTGGCCGAGGCGCAACGCAGCGCCCGCCTGCCGGTTACCGACGAAACAGCGCGTGCCTGCAGCATGGCCCGCGCCGCGGCGGCGTGGGCGCATGGCGACCGTGCCGCCACCGAAGCCGTGCTGCAGCCGCTGCTGGCCGACGCACGGCTGGCGCCGCACCTGCGTGCCGAGGCGCTGCTGCTGCATGCCGCCTGGGCCCTGCCCGCGTCACCGGCCGACGCCCTTGCCGATGCCGACGCGGCGCTGGCCCTGGCGATGAAGATGCAGGGTCGCCGCCGGTCCTCGTTCAGAACCGCGCTGGCGCAGACGGCGCGCGGCGACGCGCTGGCAGCCGCAGGCGACCTTGCACGCAGTCGCCAGGCCTACGAAGCCGCGGCGGCGCAGTTCGCCGCCAGCGTCGACCCTGGCCACCCGACCTGGCTGCGCGTGCAGCGCCTGCTGGCCGCAGCGCCGGGCTAGCGCCGGGAAAGCGCCGGGAAGAGGGCAGGCCCGCGGGCCCGAGGCGCGCCGTACGGTGGCGGCCTGGCGCCGCCTGATGACCGGGCTGCTGCCGCCTCAGCGCCGCCACACCCAGGCCGCCGCGGCCAGCAGCACCAGCACGGCCGCCGCCACCGTGGCCGGCAGCATCCAGCGCGGCGGGGC
>CAIWPS010000803.1 GCA_903914615.1 uncultured beta proteobacterium
CCGCCCCTTGCTCGCCGGCATGCTGGCCTGGGCCGCCCGCGTCGGGCCTGCCAGCCTGCCGCTCTGCGCCCAGGCCGACGACGACGGGGACGAGGTCTACCGGCAGTGGCGCGCAGGCCGGCCGCAGAAGTTGGAGTTCGACGGCCGGGGATTGCATGTCGTGTTCGATGGCGACGCATCCACAACAGCCATGCGCGAGGCCTGGGTCTGGATCCGCCGCGCCGCCGACGCGACGGGCCGGTACTTCGGCCGCTTCCCGGTCGATCGCGTCGCGCTGCTGGTGCGCTGGCGCGACGGCGCGGGCGTCCGCCATGGTACGTGCTGGGGCTACGACGGTTCGATCGTGCGTGTGGTGGTGGGCCGCGAGACGACGGCCGAGGCCTTCGCCGCAGACTGGGTGCTGGTACACGAGCTTGTACACGCGGCGCTACCGACGCTGTCGCGTCGCCATGTGTGGCTGATGGAGGGCGCGGCCACCTATGTCGAGCCGGTCGCTCGCGCACAGGCCGGCCAGCGCGACGCAGCCAGCGTGTGGAAGGAATTCATGAGCGGCATGGCCAAGGGCCTGCCGGAGCCCGGCGACCAAGGGCTCGACCGCACGCACACCTGGGGTCGCACCTACTGGGGCGGTGCGCTGTTCCACCTGGCAGCCGATGTCGACATGCGCGTGGCGACCGGCAATCGCAAGGGTCTGCAGGACGCGCTGATGGCGATCAACCGTGCCTCGGGCGGCAACGCCCAGACGTGGGGCGTCGAACGCTACCTGTCGGTGGGCGACGGCGCGAGCGGCACCGAAGCGCTCGCAAGCCGCTACGCCAGCATGGCCAACGCGCCAGACGGTCCGGACATGGCTGAGTTGTGGCGCCAGCTGGGAGTGATGGACGAGGGTGGGACCGTGCGCCTGGACGACGCAGCGGACTGCGCAGGCGCGCGGCGCGCCATCCTCGCAGCCGGCGGCGGCACCTGAGGGGCCTTCAGCGGCAGCGGGACCTCGGGCCCGAGCGCGCCTATCGATCGGGTGGGCTCGCGCCGTCTCGCGATGGTCAACAAGGGCGGCCAGCCTGGCTTGTGCGTGTGCCCGGCTTGCGGGCGCGCAGAGCCGCACAAGTGAAGCGGAGCCGAGCCGGATGGCTCGAGCGCATCGGACATGATCGCGATGGGCAGGCCGTCTGCCTTCACAGGCGCAGCGGAGGTTGGCTGCTTGGGAAATGGCTGCCCAACCCGGGGAGAAGAAGCGTTGGGCATGAGATGGTCCGGAACCAGAGGGTCAATGAATGGGAGAAGAAGCAGCCGCCTGGCAGCCGCTGCGTCCTGATAGCGGATCTGCCCACGAGGGGCGGTCTGCAACTTGCGCCGAGCTCTTGCAGCTCTCAGCGCTTGTCATATGGCAGCTTGGCCTCGAAGGCTTCCCCTGTCTGCAGCGCCTTCTCGAGTCGTTTCAAGTCGCTTTCGCGAGGAATCGGCGTCAGGCCAAGTGCGGCGATCGGTATCAGCGCTACATGGTCCGCCGCAGCGGCGAAGCGAGGCTTCTCGACATCACGGCGAGTGGGCTCCCCAATTTGCACATGGGCACGTCCGAAGACCAAAACGGGCGCGAGCGCCTTGAGTCTTTGGGCTGCGAAGCGATGCCGTCTCTTGGCGCTGGAGAGGACTTTTCGGCTCAAGTGAACCTCGACTCCGAACAATTGGCTTAGGTCCAGTTCTTTCTCGCCAAATGGATGATCTTTGGTCGACACGCCAACGAAGACGAAGAGGATGCAACCCAGACCATTGGTGGCCTCCAGTCGCTTGAAGTTTCCTTGCTTGCGCCGATCGCCGCCATCGCTCTGAACAAGCAAGTGATTGGCAAGGCCCCACCGGTCCGTGCTTGCATGACCTCGCGGTTTGATGTCTTGAGCGGCACGGTCGAGCCGCTGCCACGGGTCGGTTGACGGCGTTGCGGCGTCAAGCCTGTGCAGCCCGGCGCGCTCGAGGAGCAGGCAAAGCAATCCGAACGTAGAAACGGTAGTACGGAGGGGCTGCTCCGGCCGAGGACCGCCCGAACCTTCATGTTCAGGTGCAGCATCCAATTCATCGGAGGCTGGACCGCCCAAAAGAAGGTCGCCAAGGTCGACTTCCAGCCTGCCGTCGTCGGTCTCGACGATCACCCCCTGCGCATAGCCACGACCCGCGTCTTCCCGCGCCGTTCGTCTACCGTGAGCGCAATCGGCCGAGTGGCGCGCGGCATCCTGTGGCCGGCGACTGAGGTATTGGTTGGGTCGCACTCCCACAATCGACAACTCGAGGCCAGCTTCTTCGCCGCACTGGCAGGACACACGCAGGCCACGTCCCTTGGCTGTTTCGAGTGCCTCCTGAGCGGCCTCGTCATAGAGGCAATCCCGCGCAAAGGCAAAGTCGCCGCCAGCGGAGGAACTAAGGCCGAAGATGCGATAGGTTGTACTCATGGCTTCAGTGGCATGCGAAGATCGCAAGAGAAGCCGTGCCGCCGCATCGCCGCAATGATCGCCTTCTTGTTCCTGCGTTCAACCGCAGTTTCCGCAAGGGGATCAACAGCATCAGGAGTCGGGGCTTTGCTTGCTGGTTCGTTTCAGTTTTCATGTCAATTGCTCTCAGTTCGTTCCGTGGATGGGGATTGGCCTTTTGGCCAGGCATTGGGTTACCGGGTTACTGCACGCCTTTCCGGACCAGAAAGGCGGCCCGGTCGGCCAGAAGCCGCGCAGGTACTCCGTCGGTGCGGTCACGGCCACTTCGGCCAGCCACGCGGCGCATGGCGCGTTGCGCCAGGCCGTGAGCCACTTGGCCAGGTTAGAGTGCGCGGCGTACTTCTCGCCGCGCGCGTGGCGCGCCTGTTGTCTATCGAGCGCATGGTTCCACAGCGGCCAGCGCGCCTGGCCTGCGCAATGGGCCAGCATTTGCTTCTGCGCTGTCTTGCAGCGCGGCACGAGCCGGTGGACGCGAACGGACTTCATTGATTCAGTATCCAGACAGGAACCCCGAATGCAAGTGCCCGGCGCTATCCCTTCCCCGCCCTCAGCGACGGGGATTGCAGCGCAGCTTGATCACGCAAGGGGAGACCGTCCGGTGGGTGCCTGCGCCCGGCCGACCCAGTCTTGGTCTACGCAGGGCGCGGCCTTTGCCGTTGATGCTGCTGGCCTGTGGAGTCTTATTCCGGAGGTTGATCCAATTCGTGCACCTCCGCAGCCGCGATAGCCCGCGAGGCCGCCAGCTCGGTGTCTGACCGCGCCGCGCGCGCCCTCCGGTAGTCCAGGTCGGCGCGCAGATTTCCCAACCTCGGCGCGCAGCGCCTCCAATTGGCGGTACGCGTTCAGAAGGCTCGCCTGGACCTCGCTGCGCATCACGCGCAGCTGCAGCGCGGCCAGCGTGTCGAAGGGCGGCGGCAGTTCCAGCACCTGCAACTGCGCGCCGGCTTCGACCAGGCACTGCTCGGCCTGCGCCAGGGCCCGCTGCGTCGCCCCTTCGGCGCACGGCCACATCGGCGTGCGGCACACGGCGATGCGGGCGCCAGCCAGTGGGAACGGCGCTGCTGGAGCGGGTGC
>CAIWPS010000804.1 GCA_903914615.1 uncultured beta proteobacterium
GACCAAGCTGACGATTTTGAAAGCCCTGTCGGCCAACGTGGACGGCCTGATCGTCGGCGGCGGCATTGCCAACACCTTCCTGATGGCCGCCGGCCTGCCCATCGGCAAGAGCCTGGCCGAGCCCGACCTGGTCGGCGAGGCCACGGCCGTCATCGCGGCGATGAAGGCGCGCGGTGCCGCGGTGCCGATCCCGGTCGACGTCGTCACCGCCAAGGCCTTCAAGGCCGACGCCGTGGCCACCGTCAAGGCCGTCACCGACGTGGCCGCGGACGATCTCATCCTGGACATCGGCCCGGCCACCGCGGCCATGCTCGCCGAGCAGATCAAGTCCGCCGGCACCATCGTCTGGAATGGCCCCGTCGGCGTGTTCGAGTTCGAAGCCTTCTCGCACGGCACCGAGACGCTGGCGCGTGCCATCGCCGCCAGCCCGGCCTACAGCATCGCCGGCGGCGGCGACACGTTGGCGGCCATCGCCAAGTACGGCATCGAGGGCGACGTCGACTACATCTCCACCGGCGGCGGCGCCTTCCTGGAGGTGCTGGAGGGCAAGACCCTGCCCGCCTTCGAGATCCTGGAGCGGCGCGCGGCCGGCTGAGCCACCGCGCTGCGGGCGCGGTTGCGCGCCAGTCAAAACTGATGTTGCGGTGGCGCACGAGTGCGCTGCGCCTTCCGCGTTACGCTGCCCCCCCGCACAACGATTGCAGGAGACAGCCGTGGCCCAAGACAAGCTTTCCGACGCCGAAGCAGCGCTGCGCGAAGCCGCGCTCGAATACCACCGCGCGCCGACGCGCGGCAAGATCTCGGTCACCCCGACCAAGCCACTGTCCAACCAGCGTGACTTGAGCCTGGCCTATTCACCGGGCGTGGCCTATGCCTGCCTGGCGATCGAGAAGGACCCGACGCTGGCCGCCGAGTACACCAGCCGGGCCAACCTCGTCGGCGTCGTCACCAACGGCACCGCGGTGCTGGGCCTGGGCGATATCGGCCCTCTGGCCGGCAAGCCGGTCATGGAAGGCAAGGGCTGCCTGTTCAAGAAGTTCGCCGGCATCGACGTCTTCGACATCGAGCTGGCCGAGCGCGACCCCGACAAGCTCATCGACATCATCGCCGCTCTGGAGCCCACGCTCGGCGGCGTGAACCTGGAGGACATCAAGGCGCCCGAGTGCTTCTACATCGAGAAGAAGCTGCGCGAGCGCATGAACATCCCCGTCTTCCACGACGACCAGCATGGCACCGCGATCATCTCGTCGGCGGCCCTCCTCAACGGCCTGGAACTGGTGGACAAGGCCATCGGCGAGGTCAAGCTCGCGGTCTCGGGCGCCGGCGCCGCGGCCATCGCCTGCCTGGACGTGATGGTGGGCCTGGGCGTGAAGCGCGAGAACGTCTTCGTCTGCGACAGCAAGGGCGTCATCCGCGAGGGCCGCGAGGACGTGCTGGCCGGCAAGCTCGACGAGAGCAAGCACCGCTACTGCCAGCGCACCGAGGCGCGCACGCTGGCCGACGTCGTCAAGGGCGCCGACGTCTTCCTCGGCTGCTCGGCGGCCGGCGTGCTGAGCGTGGAGATGGTGATGACGATGGCGCGACAGCCCATCATCCTGGCGCTGGCCAACCCCGAGCCCGAGATCCGCCCCGAACTCGCCAAGGCGGCGCGGCCCGACTGCATCATCGCCACCGGGCGCAGCGACTACCCGAACCAGGTCAACAACGTCCTGTGCTTCCCCTACATCTTCCGCGGCGCGCTGGACTGCGGCGCCACCAAGATCACCGAGGCGATGAAGCTCGCCTGCGTGCGCGAGATCGCCGCGCTGGCCAAGGCCGAGGCCAGCGACGAGGTCGCCGCGGCCTACCAGGGCAAGGAGCTGAAGTTCGGCCCCGACTACCTCATCCCCACGCCCTTCGACGTGCGGCTGATCCTGCGCATCGCGCCGGCGGTGGCCAGGGCCGCGGCCGAGTCGGGCGTGGCGGCGCGGCCGATCGCCGATCTGGAGGCCTACCGCCAGAGCCTGTCCCGCTTCGTCTACCAGACCGGCATGCTGATGCGGCCGGTGTTCGCGGCTGCCAAGGCGCGGCCCGCCCGCGTCGTCTATGCCGAGGGCGAGGACGAGCGCGTGCTGCGCGCGGTGCAGGTGGCGCTGGACGAAGGCCTGGCCCAGCCCATCCTGATCGGCCGCCCCGAGGTCGTGAAGATGCGCATCGAACGCGCCGGCCTGCGCCTGCAGGCGGGGCGCGACTTCGAGATCTGCGACCCCGAGAACGACCCCCGCTTTCGCAGCTACGCCGAGACCTACCGCGGCCTGATGGCGCGCGAAGGCGTGACGCCCGATTCGGCCAAGGCCGCGGTGCGGCGATCGAACACGCTCATCGGATCGCTGATGGTGCGCCGCGGCGAGGCCGACGCGCTGATCTGCGGCCTCGTCGGCCGCTTCGACGCCCACCTGGACCATGTCAGCAGCGTCATCGGCAGGAAGGCCGGCGCGCGCACGCTGGCGGCGATGAACGCGCTGATGCTGGACCAGCACACCCTCTTCATCGCCGACACCTTCGTCAACGAACAGCCCAGCGCCGAGGAACTGGCCGACATCGCGCTGATGGCCGCGGCCGAAGTGCGGCGTTTCGGCCTGCCGCCCAAGGTCGCGTTCCTGTCGCATTCGATCTTCGGCTCGTCGTCGCGCGCCTCGGCGCAGCGCATGCGCGCCGCGCACGCACTCTTCCGCGAGCGCGCGCCCGAGATCGAGAGCGACGGCGAGATGCAGGGCGACGCCGCGCTGTCGGAGACCGTGCGCCGCGGCTACCTGCCCGAGACCACGCTGGCGGGCACCGCCAACCTGCTGCTGCTGCCCAACCTGGACGCCGCCAACATCTTGTTCAACGTCCTGAAGATGACTGGCAGCAACGGCCTCACCGTGGGCCCGATCCTGCTGGGCGCGGCGCGGCCGGTGCACATCCTGACGCCCTCGGCGACGGTGCGGCGCATCGTCAACATGACGGCGCTGGCGGTGGCCGACGTGGCGGCGGTGGCCGACGAGGCCGGGGCGCGCGCCGCGCGGTAGCGGGGGGGTGGGGGGGTGGCGGCGCCGCCGTAACCGCCTTGAAATCGGCCGGCGCGGGGGCCACCCATAATTGCCGGCTGCATTGCTCCGGAGTCGCCCATGGCCCGCGCCACCAAGATCGTTGCCACCCTCGGCCCTGCGTCGAGCGACCCCGCGGTGCTCGAGCGCCTGCTGCGCGCCGGCGTCGACGTGGTGCGGCTGAACTTCAGCCACGGCAAGGCCGAGACCCACATCGCACTGGCGAACCTGGTGCGCGAGATTGCGGTCAAGATCGGCAAGCCGGTGGCGCTGATGGCCGACCTGCAGGGCCCGAAGATCCGCGTCGGCAAGTTCGCCGAAGGCAAGGTGATGCTGGTGGCCGGCGCCGCCTTCGTGCTCGACGCCCAGCGCACCGAGCCCGGCGACATCGGCGCCGTGGGCCTGGACTACAAGGAGCTGCCGCGCGACCTGCGCCCCGGCGACACGCTGCTGCTCAACGACGGCCTCATCAAGCTGACCGTGGAGCGCGTGCTGGGCGAGCAGATCCACACCCGCGTCGTGCTGGGCGGCGAGCTGTCCAACAACAAGGGCATCAACAAGGCCGGCGGCGGCCTGACCGCGCCGGCGCTGACGGCCAAGGACATGGAGGACATCAAGACCGCGGTGGCCTTCCAGTGCGAGTACCTGGCGGTGAGCTTCCCGAAGAACGCCACCGACATGGAGATGGCGCGCCAGCTCGCCTACGTCGCCGGGGAAGCGACGCGGCACAAGCCGGCGCTCATCGCCAAGATCGAGCGCAGCGAGGCGATCCCGCAGCTCGAGGCCATCCTGCGCGCCAGCGACGGCATCATGGTGGCGCGCGGCGACCTCGCGGTGGAGGTCGGCAACGCGGCCGTGCCGGCGCTGCAGAAGAAGATGATCCGCATGGCGCGCGAGATGGACAAGGTCGTCATCACTGCCACGCAGATGATGGAAAGCATGATCCTGGCCCCGGTGCCCACGCGTGCCGAGGTCAGCGACGTCGCCAACGCCGTGCTCGACGGCACCGACGCCGTCATGCTCAGCGCCGAGACCGCCGCCGGCAGGTACCCGGTGGAAACGGTGGAGCAGATGGCGCAGATCGCGCTGGAGGCCGAGCGGGCCGAGGACCTGCAGCTCGACGCCGACTTCACCAACAAGAAGTTCGGCCGCATCGACCAGAGCATCGCGATGGGCGCGCTCTTCACGGCCCACCACCTGGGCTGCAAGGCCATCATCGCGCTCACCGAGTCGGGTTCGACCGCGTTGTGGATGAGCCGGCACAACATCAAGGTGCCGATCTACGGCATGACGACGCAGCTGAACTCGCAGCGCCGCATGACGCTGTACCGCAACGTGCGGCCGATGCTGATGCCCAAGTTCGCCGACCGCGACGCGGCGCTGGCGCAGGCCGAGACGCTGCTGGTGGACAGCGGCGTGCTCAAGCCCGGCGACACCTACGCCATCACCTGCGGCGAACCGATGGGCTACCCCGGCGGCACCAACATGCTCAAGGTCTGCCAGGTGAGGTAGCGGTGGCTACGGCGCGATGCTGTTCGCCATCGCGCTGACCTGCGCCGACATGCCCACCGGCACCAGCTGCAGCCCCGGCTGCTGGCGCGGCAGCACGCGGAACAGCTCGTCGGCAAAGCCCTGGCCGATCTCGGCGATGCCGCCGAAGTCGAGCTCGGCGCGTCCGAAGCTGGCCAGCCGCGCGGCGACGCGGCGCGCGTCGGCGCGCGAGGCCAGGGCCAGCGCGCGGTCGTCGCCCAGGCCGATGAGGTGCAGCGGCACTTCCGTGCGTTCGAAGCCGTAGCCGGCGCCGTCCAGGCTGGCCGAGCGCAGCACCTCGTCCAGCGTGCGCGGCGTGTCCAGCGCGACGGCGAAGTAGACCGAGGTGCCGCCGCGGCCGGCCGGCCGCGCGGCGCGCCAGCGGCCGCGCTCCCAGGCCCGGCTCTGGAAGGCGGCGTCGTTGGCGTGGATGTCGAAGACGTCGGCCAACCGCGCGGTGAAGTACAGGCCCTGGCCGCGGTGGCGTTCGGGGCAGCTCGTGAGCTTGCCCTTGCTCAGTTCCAGCATCGCCAGCGCCGGGTCGGCGATGTCGAAGACCTGGCCGATGCGTTCGAAGAGGCCGCAGCCGTCGTCGGAGACCAGCAGCTGCAATTGCAGCGGTGTCTGCCGCATCGACACCGTGACCTGGGTGCCGCCGCTGTGGTCGACGGCGTTGTTCAGCAGTTCGGTGAAGGCATGCTGGGCCATGCGCTGCACGGCGCCGGGCAGTGCGAAGAAGGGCGCGAAGTCACGCCGCCAGGGCAGGTCTTCCTGCAGGCCGGCCAGCGCATAGCGCTGCACCACCTGGCGCAGCGGCCCTGGCGAGTAGCGGCGGCGGCGCGCCGTGTCATTGGTGTTGAGCCACTGCATGGCGGCCAGCCGCCGCAACAGGCTGCCAGCCTGACGCCGCCCGACAGACAGGCGCGCCATCAGGTGTGCGGGCAGGTCGTCGCCATGCTGCAGCGCGGCGGCGGTGATCCATTGCGTGAGCGGGGCGAGGGCGGTGCGTGCCATGGGTTGCTCCTGGGCTTGTAAGTCGATGTAGCCCGTGTGCCAGTGTCGACCGGCGGGCGACGCCCTGGTGCGCGAAAAGAAGCAGGAAAGCCGCGCAGTTCCACGCCGCCGTGGGGCCCTGGGCTGCGCTGGCGGCGCCTGCCTTGCGCCTAAAATCGGCCGAGTTTCAGCGTGGTTACGCCACGGCTTTCGCCGCCTTTGCACCTTTCCAGCCACCCCAGGAGACCCTCATGCCTCTCGTTTCGATGCGCCAATTGCTCGACCACGCCGCCGAAAACGGCTACGGGATCCCGGCATTCAACGTCAACAACCTGGAGCAGGTGCAGGCCGTGATGACCGCCGCCGCCGAGGTCGGCGCCCCGGTCATCCTGCAGGCCAGTGCCGGCGCGCGCAAGTACGCCGGCGAGCCTTTCATCAAGCACCTCATCCAGGCCGCCATCGAGAGCTGGCCGCAGGTGCCGCTGGTGATGCACCAGGACCATGGCCAGAGCCCCGATGTCTGCAAGGGCGCCATCGCCCTGGGCTTCTCCTCGGTGATGATGGACGGCAGCCTGGAAGCCGACGGCAAGAGCATCGCCAGCTACGACTACAACGTCGACGTCACGCGCAAGGTCGTGGACATGGCGCATGCGCTGGGCGTCACGGTGGAAGGCGAACTCGGCTGCCTGGGTTCGCTGGAAACGATGCGCGGCGACAAGGAGGACGGCCACGGCACCGACGCCACGATGACGCGCGAGCAGCTGCTCACCGACCCCGAGCAGGCCGCCGACTTCGTCAAGCGCACCCAGCTCGACGCGCTGGCCATCGCCATCGGCACCAGCCACGGCGCCTACAAGTTCAGCCGCAAGCCCACCGGCGAGACCCTGGCCATCAGCCGCATCAAGGAGATCAACGCCCGCATCCCCAACACCCACCTGGTGATGCACGGCAGCTCCAGCGTGCCGCAGGACCTGCTGGCCACCATCAACCAGTACGGCGGCAAGATGCGCGAGACCTACGGCGTGCCGGTCAGCGAGATCCAGGAAGCCATCAAGTTCGGCGTGCGCAAGATCAACATCGACACCGACATCCGCCTGGCCATGACGGCGGCCTGCCGCAAGTTCCTGGCCGAGAACCCCGACAAGTTCGACGCCCGCGACTGGCTCAAGCCGGCACGCGAGGCGGCCAGGCAGATCTGCCGCCAGCGCTACATCGAGTTCGGCTGCGAAGGCCAGGCCGGCAAGATCAAGCCCGTCGGCCTGACCGAGGTGGCGCGCCGCTACGCCAGCGGCGAGCTGGCGCAGCTGGTGCAGTAGTGCTTCAGGCCGCCAGCTCGGCGCCGATGGCGGCGTCGATCTGGTGGTTCTGCGGCCCGCGGCGGGCGATCTTGATCGCGCCCAGTCGGTTGCCCAGGGCGGCGCAGCGCGCCAGCGACCAGCCGCGCTCCAGGCCGTAGAGCAGGGCGGCGCGGAAGGCGTCGCCGCAGCCGGTGGGGTCCACCACCTGTTCGGCCTGCACGCCCGGCACCAGCGTGCGGCGGCCGTCCTGCCACAGCTCGCAGCCCTGGTCGGCCAGGGTCACGACGACGCCGCGCACATTGGGCCGCAGCGAGACCTGCGCCGGCGTCTCGCCGGTACGCTCTTCCAGCATCTTGGCTTCGTAGTCGTTCACCGCGACCCACTGCGCCAGGCCCAGGATTTCGCGGTGTTCCTCGCCATTGAACTGCGGCAGCTGCTGGCCCGGGTCGAAGATGAACGGGATGTTCGCCTGCGCCATCTGGTGCGCGTGCTGCCACATCGCGTCGCGGCCGTCGGGGGCGACGATGCCGATGGCGAGGTCGGCGCGCTGCGGCACCTTCATGTGGTGGGCGTTGCTCATCGCGCCGGGGTGGAAGGCGGTGATCTGGTTGTTGTCGCGGTCGGTGGTGATGTGGCACTGCGCGGTGTGCAGTTCGGCATCGCGGTGGATCAGCGAGGTGTCGACGCCCCAGCCCTGCAGCCGCGCCAGGTAGCCGTCGCCGTCGACGCCCAGGGCGCCCAGGATGACCGGCTGGCCTCCCAGGATGTGCAGCGAATAGGCGATGTTGCCGGCGCAGCCGCCGTACTCGCGCCGCAGCGTCGGCACGACGAAGGACACGTTCAGGATGTGCACCTGGTCCGGCATGATCTGGTCGGCGAAGCGGCCAGGGAAGTTGGTGATGGTGTCGAACGCGAGGGAACCGCAGATCAGGGCGGGCATGGCAACTCCGAAGGGGGCAAGGCGACGGCCGCGACCGTCAGGGGTAGAAGAGTTCGATGGTGTAGCCGGCGACGCCGGCCTGGGAGGCGGCCGCGAAGGGGGCCTGCAGTGTGGCCTGCATCGGCAGTTCGCGCCCGGCGGCCAGCGTGGTCCCGTTCACGCCGAGCTCGGCCGCGCGCAGCACGCGCCGCGCCAGCACCTGGCCCTGGGCGTCGGTGAGCGTGAGGTCCAGGGCCGGCAGCGCCACCGCGATGCCGGCGCGGTTGCGCAAGGACACCGTGAGCTTGTAGATATTCGACTTCTCGACCCTGAGCAGGCCGCTGCTCTCCACCGCCAGCGCGTCGATGGCATGGGCGTCGCCGACGCGGCAGCCCAGGGCCTGGCAGGCCTGCTCGAGCGGCGGCCGCAGCCCGGCGTAGCGGGCAGCGGCGAGGTCGCGGTACTCGTACAGCACCTGCGCCGCCAGGCCCAGCAGCGCCAGCAGCGCCACCACCGCCAGCGCGGCGCGCACGCGCGGCTGCTGCCAACGCGCGGCGCGCTCGGCCTGGCGGACGAAGGACGGGCGGTCGTCAGGTTCGGCGCGCGGTGCGCTGTCGTCGGCTGCCGCGGTCGGTGGCACTGCGGCGGCCGGCGGGTCGAGGGTGATCTCCGGCAGATCGGCCCGCGGTCCCGCAGCCCCCGGACCGGGCTCGGGCTCGGCCGACCAGGCGGGTTCGGCGGCCGCAGGCACGTCGTCGTGCGCCATGGCCGGTGCCGCGGGCGGTGCTGCAGGCGCCGGGGGAGCCGTCACCTGGAGCTCGAAGTCGGTGCCGTCGGACATCGGCACCGGGGCCGGCGCCGGAGCAGGCACCGCCGCGGCGGTCACCGGGGCCGTCACCGCGGGCGCCTCGACCAGGCGCGTGCGCTCGCCGCTGTCGAGGTCGATGAGCGCCTCCGCGGCGTTGAAGACCTCGGCGCAACGGCCGCAGCGCACCCAGCCTTCGGACACGCGCAGCTGGTCGGGCACGACGCGAAAGACCGTGCCGCAGGCGGAGCAGCGCGTCGCCAGGCCGGGCATCAGGCGCTCGCCTCGGCGCGGCGCGCGCTCATCAGGATCCAGCCGTCCTCGCGGTCGGCAATGCCGAGCTGCAGCCAGGGCGCGTAGGCCGCCTGCAGCTCCGTCGCCTGGCGCTCCAGGATGCCCGCCAGCACGAGCCAGCCGCCTGCCGCGACGTGACCGGCCAGCAGCGGCGCCAGCAGCTTGAGCGGCGTGGCCAGGATGTTCGCCAGCACCAAGGTGTAATGGCCCTGCGCCTGCGCGGGCAGCCCGGGCGCCAGGGTGACGCCGTTGCGCGCGGCGTTGTCGTGCGTGGCCTGCACGGCGGCGGGGTCGATGTCCACGGCATCGATGGCGCCGGCGCCGAGCAGCGCCGCGCCGATGGCCAGGATGCCCGAGCCGCAGCCGTAGTCCAGCACGCGGTCCATCTGCGCGCCCGCCGGCGGCCGGGCCAGCCAGCGCAGGCACATGCGCGTCGTCGGGTGGGTGCCGGTGCCGAAGGCCAGGCCGGGGTCCAGGCGCAGCACCTGCCGCGCCGCGGCAGGCGGCTCGTGCCAGCTGGGCACGACCCAGAATTCGGGCGTGATCTCCACCGGCGCGAACTGCGACTGCGTCAGCCTCACCCAGTCCTGCTCGGCCAGTTCGGCCAGCGCCTGCAGGTGCAGGCCGGTGGTCCAGCGCTGCGCCAGCAGCATGGCCGCGGCCTGCTCGGCGGCCCGTTCGGTCTCGAACAGCGCCTTCAGCGTCGAGCGGTCCCAGCCTGCCGCCGGCGCCGGCATGCCGGGCTCGCCGAACAGCGCGCGCTCGCCTTCGCTGCCGGCGTCGGCGTCCTCGACCGACACCGAGAGCGCGTCCAGCTCGTCCATCAGCGCGTCGGAGACCGGCTCCACAAGCGCCTGCGGTGCGCGCAGGACGAGCTCGAACACGGGCTTACCTTTTGTGCTGGCCGAGCCAGCCTTCGAGGTAGTGGATGCTGGTGCCGCCCTCGATGAACTTGGCGTCGGCCAGCAGCTCGCGGTGCAGCGGGATGTTGGTGTGGATGCCTTCGACCACCGTCTCCGACAGCGCCGTGCGCATGCGCGCCAGCGCCTGCTCGCGGGTGTCGCCGTGGCAGATGATCTTGCCGATCATCGAGTCGTAGTTCGGCGGCACGTAGTAGTTGGTGTAGGCATGCGAGTCGACGCGCACCCCGGGCCCGCCCGGCGCGTGCCACAGCGAGATGCGGCCCGGCGAGGGCGTGAACTTGTAGGGGTCCTCGGCGTTGATCCGGCATTCGATGGCGTGGCCGCGGATCTCGATCTGGCGCTGCGTGAAGGGCAGCTTCTCGCCCGCGGCGACACGGATCTGCATCTGCACGATGTCGATGCCGGTGACCATCTCCGTCACCTGGTGCTCGACCTGCACGCGCGTGTTCATCTCGATGAAATAGAACACGCCGTCCTCGTACAGGAACTCGAAGGTACCGGC
>CAIWPS010000805.1 GCA_903914615.1 uncultured beta proteobacterium
CCCACAACCGCCGCGGGCGCGGCCATGGTCTACGCGGCGGGTCAGCCAGCGCAGGTGGGCGGATGGAAGTGCGGCGGTGCCGGCACGTCCATTCCGGCCAAGTTCCTTCCCGGTTCCTGCCGCGGCTGACCCTTTGTCCTGACCTGCATCGAAAGGCGGCCTGCGGGCCGCCTTTTTCGTTGTTGTGTGCCAGTCAGGCGCGCCGCTGAACGCGACGTTGTTAGCATCTCGCACCCACCTTGACGGCTTCTACTCAGGACGAGTTCCTGACGCTCTCCTTGTCCACCCCCGCCGCCGCACCCGACCGCCTCGTCAGTCTCATCGCCGCCTGCGCCGCAGCGGCACTGCCCTCGCTGCTGGCCTACAACGTCGCGCCTTCGCCGACCTTCCTGAACCAGGCGCTGGCCTTCGCGCTCTGGGCGGGCTTCGTCGTCGTCTCGGCGCCGGTGGCGGCGCATCGGGGCGCGGCACCGCTGCACGCCGTGCTGGCGCTGCTGGCCGCAGCGGCCATCGCGTCGTGGGGGGTGGCGCTGCCGTCCACGCTGGCCCTGTCGACCCTGGGCACGCTGCTGGCGGCTGCCGTGCTGGTGGCCGGCGGTGCCGGGGCGCGCGGCCGCGGCGGCAGCGCGGCGGTGGACCTCTATGCCGCCTTCTGCTGGGCCTGGCTGCTCGTCGGCGTGCTGAATGCGGCGGTCGCCGGCGTGCAGGTCTTCCTGCCCGACTGGCCCGACGGCGACTGGGTCGCCGTCTCGGGCTTCCCGGGCCGCGCGGTGGGCAACCTGCGCCAGCCCAACCACCTCAGCAGCCTGCTGCTGTGGTCGTGCATCGCCGTCGTCACCCTGCAGGAACTCGGCCGCCTGGGCCGCCGCGCCGCCGCGCTGCTGCTGGCGGTGCTGGTCTTCAGCGTCGTGCTCACGGCCTCGCGCACCGGCCTCGTCAGCGTGCTGCTGCTGGCCTTGTGGGGCGGCCTGGACCGCCGCCTGTCGCGCCCGGCGCGCGGGCTGCTGCTGGCCGCGCCGCTGCTGTACGCGCTGTCGTGGCTGGCGATGGCGCAGTGGGCGGCGCTGACGCAGCACAGCTTCGGCGGCGCCGCAAGGCTGGCCGAGAGCGACCTGTCCAGCTCGCGCTTCGGCATCTGGCGCGACACCCTGGCCCTCATCCGGCAGCAGCCGTGGGCCGGCGTGGGCTGGGGCGAGTTCAACCTCGCCTGGACGCTGACGCCTTCGCCGCACCGGCCGGTGGCCTTCTTCGACCACACCCACAACCTGCTGCTGCAGTTCGCCGTCGAACTGGGCCTGCCGCTGGCGGCGCTGGTCACCGGGCTGCTGCTGTGGGCGCTGTGGCGCGGCGCCAGCCAGGCCTGGCGCACGCCGGGTGAACTCGGCACGACGCAGCGCAGCGCCATGCTGGTGGTGGCGATGATCGGCCTGCACAGCCTGCTCGAATACCCGCTGTGGTACAGCTACTTCCTGCTGCCCGCGGCCTGGGCCTGGGGCTACGCGCTGCAGGGCGACCGTGGCGCGGCCGCGGCGGGCGAACCCGCGGCCCGCGGCGCGCCCGGCGTGGTGCTGGCGGCACTCGCGGTGGTGGCCGGCACGGCCTTGTCGGTGCTGGACTACGCGCGCGTGGCCGTCATCTTCAGCGCCAGCGGCGACGCCGCGCCGCTGGAACAGCGCATCGCCGCCGGCCAGCGCAGCATCTTCTTCGGCCACCATGCCGACTACGCCGCGGTGACCTCGGGCGCACCGCCGCGCGACCCCGGCCATGCCTTCGACCGCGCCGTGCACTACCTGCTGGACACGCGGCTGATGGTGGCCTGGGCGCG
>CAIWPS010000806.1 GCA_903914615.1 uncultured beta proteobacterium
CCCTCCTCCTTTACTTCGCTGCGCCCGGCACCCGACGTCCTTGGCCATCACCGCTCGTGGACTCCCCGGGCCGGCAGGCAGCGAGCGGTGCCTGAGCGGGTGGCTGGGGTGCCCTGCGCAGCGAAGTAAAGGAGGAGCGCCGGGCGGAGCCCGGCGCGGGGGCCATGAGCGGAGCAGGGCACCCCAGCCGCCCGCGATCGCCGCGGATTGCACGTCTGCAACGGGCCGGCATCGGCCCTTGCAGGTCGATGCCCATCCGTTCCCGTCTCGCAGCCTGCGCCATCGTGGGCCATCCGGTACCTGGGTCTCCGACGATGTCGAACCGCGCACCCTGCAGCACGGCCTACTTCGACAGGTGGGCCACCCAGTACGCGTCGACCTTCTGGCTCTGCGCCGCGAAGTCGCCATGGGGCGCGAACTGCTCGTCCTTGACCTGCGGTGCTCCGTCCATGTCGTGCTTCAGGCTGGACAGCACCAGCAGCTTGGCCCCCGGCGCCGCCCTGAAGTCGTCCCAGGGCACGGGCACGTGCTTCTTCCCTATCCCGAAGATGCCGCCGCGGCCGATCACCAGGTAGGCGATCTTGCCGGTCTGCGGACTCATCACGATGTCGTCAACCGTGCCCAGGTCGTCACCGCTGGGGTTGACTACACCCGCGCCCACGATCTGGTCGGAACGGAAGGCGGCGTCGCTGCCGCTGACCGGTACGGCGTCGATGATCTGCTGACGCCGCCAGCCCGTGACGTCGGCGCGCGGCACCTTGTCGTTGCGCAGTTCGACGGCGTACGCGGTGTAGATGCTGCGCGTGGTGGCCAGCAGCGCTTCGCAGGGCTGCTGCTCCCCACGCTGGGCCAGGATGGTGGCCGAGGCCAGCAGCGTGCGCACCTCGTAGCCCGGGCGGGCGCGCCAGTAGCCCGTGGTCTCGACCGAGCTGGCCTCGGGCAGCCTTTCGCCGCCGTAGGCGTAGCCATAGCCGTACATCGGGTAGCCGTAGCCGTAGCCCGAGCCGTGCAGCCAGTAGCCGTCCTTCTGCAGCACGGCGTCGAAGGCGGCGAGGTCGGCCAGGCACTGCCGCGCCGGCTGCGGCGGCGTCGGCTGCGCATGCGCGGCCTGCGCGACCATGCCGAGCCCGACGAGGGCGGCCAACGCCGCCGCGGGTGCGACCTTCAAGGCCGCCGTGGAGCTGCGGCGTGCCTGTTCGCGGTGAGGGGCCATGGCTCAGACCACCGAGTGGTAGTCGGCCTGCTCGGCCCAGTACGCAGGCCGCCCGTAGTGGCGGTACAGGCCGGCCTCCCAGGGGCGGTCGAGGACGGCGTCGGGGTCATAGACGGGCGCGTCCTTCACCGACTCGCGGCTGAGGTCGACCGACACCGTCTCGTCCGACCAGTGCACGCCGGCGATCCACTGCGGCGCCACCAGCACCTTGTGCCCGACCCACCAGTTGCTGGTGTTGACGATGAGGTAGCGGATGGCCCAGGTTTCCTCGTCGACGAGCAGGCCCTCGACATGCCCGATCTCGCCGTCGGTGGCCTTGATGTGGTAGCCGACGACGGCGTTGATGCTGCGCAGGTGCGGGTCGTCGTTGCGGTGGCGCGCGCGCTCGGCGCGGGCGTAGGACTCTTCCTCGCGCTCGCGGTCGGCGCGGTCGATGCCGTAGCCGGCATAGCCCGGCACCATCGCGTAGGGGTACAGGCCGTCGCCCCACATGCCCACGCCGCCCCAGTAGTAGGGGTAGCCGTAGTAGCCCAGGTACTGCACCTCGTTCTGGCGCGACACCGGCTTGTCGGCGTCGATGTCGGGGCTGGCCTGGACCTGCGCCTTGGTGATCGAGGCCGGCAGGATGCCCTCGTTCCAGTTCGGCGCCAGGAGCGAGATCGGCGACACCAGCACCTTGCGGCTGGACAGCCACGAGCCGGTGTCGACCACCAGGTAGCGCACCACCCAGGCGTCGTCGTCGAAGTAAAGATCCTTCACATGGCCGATGACGCCGTCGGTGGCGCCGATGGAGCAGGACTCGAGGGCTTTCGTGCTGCGCAACATGAGCTTCTTTCGTGAGGGCCGCGGCAAGGCGCTGCGGCTGGTGCGGGGGGGTGACCACGCCACCGTGCTGGCCTGTGAGGCCGGCCCGGGTGCGTTCACGCTCACTGTGCGCGCGGGCCAGGGCGCGGTCCGTTCGCTGGCGCACGGGGCGCCGCCGGCACCTTGTGGGCAGTCCGGCACGGACCGGCAGCCGCGCAGCTGGGGCGGTCCACAGGCGGGCCGCCAGCCGACCCCGAAGGCCGTTCAGCCGCTGGCCGGGCGCGTCAGGCCCTGGCCGCCTGCTCGGGCGCGGCGCCGGTGGCGGGCACGGCAGCGCGTCGCGGCACCAGCCGCGGCTCGGCCCCCAGCCAATACAGCCCGTTGGCCATGATGCAGAAGCCCGTGGCCGCGAACCAGACCATGGCGCCGCCGACGAAGGCGTCGAAGGCCAGCCACCAGGGGCTGTGCAACAGCGACAGGGTCGAGGCCAGCGTCAGGTTGATGCCCACGGCGATGTAGATGCGGCGCTCCAGGTACCAGGCGTCGGTCTGCATGAAGTACAGGTCGCCCGGCTTCCAGCCCGGCCGCGCCAGCATGGGCTGGAAGCCGAGCCGGGCCAGCACGTTGCCGACGATGCAAAAGCCCGTCAGGCCGACGACGATGGACGCCGCTGCAGTGGCCATCACCAGGCCCACCCACAGCGGCTGCGCCCAGGCCGCGAGCGCGCTGCCGCAGAGGATGACGACACCGGCGATGAGCCACACCGTGCGCTCGATGTACCAGCGCTGGGTGGGGACGACGTAGAACCTGGAAGGCTGAGACATGGTGTGGCCCTCGCGAACAGGGTGATGAGCGAAACCCGCCCCGTTGTAGGCCCGCCGGACCGCACCGGCGTTGCGCAGGATCAATTCAGCCGCCGCGGACGCGGCCGCTCGCGATGTAAACCGCGTCCAGCCACAGCGTCTCGACCTCCAGGGGTCCCAGCCGCTCGGCCAGCCGGCTCCACGGCCGGTCCAGGCCCTCCAGCGAAGTCACCGAATGCAGCGCCGCCGGCAGCACCAGCAGGTTGGCCAGCGCCGTCCAGGCGCCGGCCCATTTCAGCCCCGTGGCGACGACGCGCGCCCCCGGCCGCAGGTGGTGCAGCACGTGGTCCAGGGCCTCGGGGCGGCGCAGGATGTCGTGGGTGAAGTGGAACAGCGCGGCGTCGGCCTGCCCGGCCAGGCGCGCGGCCTCCACCGGCGCGCAACGCAGCGAGACGTTGCGCCAATGCCCCTGGCGCACGCGTTCGCGCGCCAGCGCCAGCATCTCCGGGCTCTGCTCGATGCCGACGACGCGGCCGCCGGCGCCCGTGCCCTGGCGCAGCCGCGCCAGGCTCAGGCCGGTGCCGCAGCCGACATCCAGCACGACCTCGCCGGGCTGCAGCGCCAGCCGTGCGATGGCGCGCTCGCGCAGCGGCTCGAAGAGCGCCAGTTCGAGGTCGTAGATGCCGGCGCGCTGGCGGTACTGGGCCAGGGCGGCTTCGCGGTCGGGGCCGGCACGCAGGCGGCGACGGAGGGTGGGCATGGTCAAAGCACCTTGCGGCCCAGCGCCCCGGCGACGCGCCGCAGCAGCCACTTCGGCGTCGCCCCGGCGGCCAGCGTGGCGGCGCGGTTGACGAAGCCGGGCACGACGATGACCTCGCCGGCCAGGCAGGCGCGGCAGCCGGCGGCGGCAACCGCGTCGACATCGCCGACCAGGAAGCCCGGCAGCTTCGCCAGCCGTGCGTTGTCGGCCGCTGCGCCGTCGAGCATCGCGGTGGCGGTGATCCCCGGGCACAGCGCGGTCACGGTGACGCCGCTGCTGCGCAGTTCCTCGGCCAGCGATTCGCTCAGCGACAGCACATAGGCCTTGCTCGCGGCGTAGGTCGCCAGCCCCGGCAGCGGCTGGAAGGCTGCGATCGACGCCACGTTCAGCACCCGCCCGTGGCCGCGCGCCACCATCGCCGGCACGAAGGCCGCCAGCAGCGCCGTCAGCCCGCCGACGTTCAGCGCAATCAGCCGCTGGTGGCGTTCGGCGTCGCCGGCCGCGAAGGCACCCTGCTCGAGCATGCCGGCGTTGTTCACCAGCACGTCGACGCGCCGCCGCTTGCGGCGCAGCGCCGCGGCCAGCGCCTGCGCCGCGCCGGGCTGCGCCAGGTCGGCAGGCATGACGTCGCAGCGCGTGCCATGCGCCTCGCGCAGGGCCGCGGCCAGCGCCTGCAGGCGATCGGCACTGCGCGCCACCAGCACCAGCGCGTGGCCTTCGCGGGCGAAGGCATGGGCCAGCGCATCGCCGATGCCCGACGAGGCGCCGGTGATGAGCGCCGTCGGCGGCTTGCTTCGGGGTTCGCTTCGCATGGGGATGGCGGCCGGTGGCTGCGATGCCAGGGCATTCTGCGCCCGCGCCCGCGCCGGCGGCATTGCGCAGGCTCAGCGGCGCGGCGCGGCGGCCGTGCTAGCTTCGCGTTGCCGGCCCGGCCTGCAGCCCCTTCACGACCCATGCGACAACTCAGCGGCCACGACGCCAGCTTCCTGTACTCCGACACGGCGCAGGCCAATGCCAACGTCACTTTCGTGCAGATCTACGACCAGGGCACCGCGCCCGGCGGCACGGTGCGCTTCAAGAGCATCCTGGCGCACATCGAGAGCCGGCTGCACCGCTCGCCGGTCTTTCGCAGCAAGCTGCGGCGCGTGCCGCTGGAGCTGGACTACCCGTGGTGGGTCGAGGACGAGCACTTCGACCTCGAATACCACGTGCGCCACATCGCGCTGCCGGCGCCGGGCGACTGGCGCCAGTTCTGCATCCAGGCCTCGCGCATCCACGCCCGGGCGCTGGACCTGCAGCGCCCGCTGTGGGAGATCTACGTCATCGAAGGCCTGGACAGCATCGACGGCCTGCCGCGCGGCAGCTTCGCGCTGCTGACCAAGATCCACCACGCCGCCATCGACATCGAACGCCACAACGAGATCGTCGAGGTTCTGCACGACACCACGCGGCGGCCGCCGCGGCCGCTGCCGCCGGCACCCTGGTTCCCCGAACGCGCCCCGGGCGCCGCGGCGCTGATGCTGCGCGGCCTGCTGCGCACCCTGCGTTCACCGCTGCGCCTGGCAGCGCCGCTGGCACGGCTGGCCCCGGCGACGCGGGCTTTCGTGGCGTTCACGCGCGACCTGCAGCGCGCCGAGCAGGTCACGGCCACGCGCTTCAATTCGGTGGTCTCGCCGCACCGCGTCTTCGACACGCGGCGCTTCCTGCGCAGCGAGTTCGACGCCATCCGCCGCCTCGTGCCCGGGGCCACGGTCGACGACGCGGTGCTGGCGGTGTGCGCCGGCGGCCTGCGCCGCTACCTGGCGGCGCAGGGCGAGCTGCCGCAGGCCGACCTGGCGGCGCGCTGCGCCATCGGCGGCCGCAGTGGCGAAGGCACCGTGACCTGGCGCCAGCTGCGCTTCGGCACCGGCGAGGCCGACCCGGTGCGGCGCCTGGCACTGATCCATGAACAGACCGCGGCCCCGCCGCCCGACGAGCCGGCCGAGGCCGGCGACGGCGCGGCCGGCGGCGACGCCGCGCCGCCGACGCTGCCCAGGCGCTTCGGCCGGTCGGCCATCGCCAGCGGCCTGGGCCTGCCGCTGGCCAGCTGCACGGTAACGCCGGTGGCCGGGCCGGCGGTGCCGATGTTCCTGGTGGGCGCGCGCATGAGCTACTACTCGGCCATCCTGCCGATCGAGGACGGCATGGGCCTGGTCTTCGCCGTCACGCACTACGACGGCCGCGTCATCGTCTCGCCGACCTCGTGCCGCGAACTCATGCCCGACCCGCAGGCCTTCACGCAATGCGTGCGCGACAGCTTCCAGGACTACCTGGCGCTGGCGGCCGTGGCGGCGCCGCCGCTCAGGCCGGCGCGCCGGCGTGGGTCAGCAGCCGGTAGGCCCAGCCCAGCGGCCCGGCAGGCTCGAAAGGCCGCCACTGCCCCTCGGGCTGCGCCAGCCGGTCGGCCACGATCCAAAGCACCGCCGCGTTGAAGCCCAGGCCCAGGTGGCTGCCGGGCACGCGGATGTTCTCGTGCCGCGCCGGGTCGCCGTCGATGGTGGCTTCCTGCGGCGGCACCACGCCGTCGCCCAGCGAGTACAGGCAGCTCATCGGCAGCGGCAGCGGCTGGCGTTCGCGCAGCTTGCGCGCCCGCGGCTGCATCGCATGCGCCGCCGGGCCCACGGGGTGGGCGATGAGCCGGTACATGGCCTTGACCAGCGGCGGCGAGGCGCTGCCTTCGGGGTCGACCGAGACCGGGCTGCCCAGCGTCACCACGCAGCGCACCGCTTCCGGCGCCTGGTGCGCGCCGTAGAGCGCGAACACCCCGCCCAGGCTCCAGCCGACCAGGCTCACGGTGCGGCCGCTCTGGTGGTGCAGGTGCCGGATCTTCTGCTCCAGCGCCTTCGCATGGCGCGGGTGGAAGCCGACGTTGCGGCCCAGGCCCCAGGTCTCGACCGCGTAGCCGCGGCTGCGCAGGAACAGTTCCAGCCCGACCAGCGAGGCCTCGCTGCCCATGAAGCCGGGCAGCAGCAGCACCGGGTGGCCGTCGCCGTGCGGCGCCATCGCCAGCAGCGGCAGCATCCACGGCAGCAGCGCCGCCTCGCCGAAGGCGCGCCATTCCAGCGCCGTGATCAGGGCGTGCGGGCGCCCGGTGTGGGGGTGTCGGGTGGTCATGGTGCCCATGCTATGCCGTCGCCGCGGCCAGGGCCTGCCGGCAGGCCGCCACGCCAGGGCGGCTTGACTTGCCTCAAGCGTCGGCACGAAGGCAGGGCCCGGCCACGGCGCAGGCGGCATCATCAGGCCGGGCCCACCGACCGCCGCCACCATGAGCATCCGCCACCTCGACAGCCTTTTCGACCCCGCCTCGGTGGCCGTCTTCGGCGCCTCAGACCGCGCCGGCAGCGTCGGCGCCACGGTCTGGCGCAACCTGCAGCAGGGTGGCTACGGCGGCACGCGCTATGCCGTCAACCCCGGCCATGCCGAAATAGGCGGCGAGCGCGCCTATGCCAGCGTGGCGGCGCTGCCGCTGGCGCCCGAGCTGGCGCTCATCTGCACGCCACCGGCCACCGTGCCGGGCCTGGTGCGCGAACTGGCGGCCTGCGGCACGCGGGCGGCCATCGTGCTGACCGCCGGTCTCGATGCGGCGCAGAAGCAGGCCATGCTGGACGCCGCCCGGCCGGCCCTGCTGCGCATCCTGGGCCCGAACTGCCTGGGGCTGCTGGCGCCGCACATCGGGCTGAACGCCAGCTTCGCGCACGTGGCGGCGCAGCCCGGCACGCTGGCCTTCGTCTCGCAGTCGGGCGCGCTGGTGACGGCGATGCTGGACTGGGCGCGCGGCCGCGGCATCGGCTTCTCGCAGTTCGTCAGCCTGGGCGAGCATGCCGACGTCGACTTCGGCGACCTGCTCGACTACCTGGCCAATGACGTGCACACGCGCGCCATCCTGCTCTACATCGAGAGCGTGCAGGCGCCGCGCAAGTTCATGTCGGCGGCACGCGCGGCGGCGCGCAACAAGCCGGTCATCGTCGTCAAGGCCGGGCGCACGCAGGCCGGGCAGCAGGCCGCGGCCTCGCACACCGGCGCGCTGGCGGGCAGCGACATCGTCTTCGACGCCGCCATCCGCCGCGCCGGCATGCTGCGTGTGGACACGCTGCAGGACCTCTTCACCGCGGCCGAGACGCTGGCCCATTTCAGCGGCCCGGCCAGCGGCGGCCCGGCCGGCGCACAGCGCGACGCGCTGGACCGTCTGACGCTGGTCACCAACGGCGGCGGCGCCGGCGTGATGGCGGCCGACGCCGCGGCCGGCCTGGGCGTCGAACTGGCCGCGCTGTCGCCCGCCACGCGGCTGGCGCTGGACGCCGCGCTGCCGCCCAACTGGTCGCACGCCAACCCGGTGGACATCATCGGCGACGCCCCGGTGGCGCGCTACGTCGACACCTTCCGCACGCTGCTGGCCGACGCCGCGGCGGGCACCCTGCTCTTCATGCACGCGCCCACGGCCATCGTGCCCAGCGCCGCCATCGCGGCCGCGTTGCTGCCCATCGTCACCGCGCGGCCGCAGCCGCAGCGCCTGCTCGGCTGCTGGCTCGGCGACGCCGCGGTGCACGACGCGCGGCTGGCCTTCCAGGCCGCCGGCGTGCCCTGCTACGACACGCCCGAGCAGGCCGTGCGCGCCTTCGCGATGCTGCTGGACTACCGCCGCAACCAGGCCCAGCTGCTGGAAGCGCCACCGGCCGGCGCGCCGCCTTCGCTGGACCTGGCGGCGGTGCGCGCCATCGTCGCCGACGCGCTGGCTGCCGGCCGCGAGGGGATGACCGAGCCCGAGGCCAAGGCCGTGCTGCAGGCCTGCGGCATCGAGGTCGCCGGCACGCGCATCGTCGGCACCGACGCCGCGGCCGCGGTGGCCGCGGCGCAGGCCGTCGGCTACCCGGTGGCGCTGAAGATCCTGTCGCCGCAGATCAGCCACAAGAGCGATGTCGGCGGCGTCGCGCTGGACCTGGAGGACGATGCCGCCGTCGCGGCTGCCGCGCGGGCCAGGCTGGCGCGCGTGCGTGCGGCGCGGCCCGAGGCCCGGATCACCGGCTTCACGGTGCAGCGCATGGTGCGCCGGCCGCAGGCGCAGGAGCTCATCGTCGGCGCCCATGTCGACCCGCTGTTCGGCCCCGTCATCCTCTTCGGCCAGGGCGGCACGTCGGTGGAAGTGGTGGCCGACCGCGCCGTGGCGCTGCCGCCGCTGAACCCGCCGCTGGCGCGTGCGCTGGTGGCGCGCACGCGCGTGGCGCGGCTGCTGGCGGGCTGGCGCGACGTGCCGCCGGCCGACCTGGACGCCGTCACCAGCACGCTGTGCACGGTGTCGCAGCTGCTGGCCGAGGTGCCGCAGATCGCCGAGCTGGACATCAACCCGCTGCTCGCCGATGCGCGGGGCGTGATCGCCCTCGACGCACGCATCCGCGTCAGCGCCGCGGCCCCCGGTGGCGCGCAGGCCTTCGCCATCCGCCCCTACCCGGCCGAGCTGGTGCAGACGCTGGACTGGCAGGGCCGCAGCCTGACACTGCGGCCCATCCGCCCCGAGGACGAAGCGCAGCACCTGGCCTTCCTGGGCCGGCTGGACGCCGTCGACATCCGCATGCGGGTGTTCTACAGCCGCAAGAGCATCGAGCGCAGCGAACTGGCGCGGCTGACGCAGATCGACTACGAACGCGAGATGGCCTTCGTCGCCGTCGCCCCCGCGCCGGAGGGCGGCGAAGAGACGCTGGGCGTGGTGCGTGCGTCCACCGACCCCGACAACATCGGCGCCGAATTCGGCATCGTCGTGCGTTCCGACCTCAAGGGCAGCGGCCTGGGCGCGCTGCTGATGGACAAGCTCATCGCCTACCAGCGCGGCCGCGGCACGCAGCGGCTGCAGGCCGTGGTGCTGCGCGACAACACCCGCATGCTGGCGCTGGCGCACGAACTCGGCTTCCAGGCCGATGCGCTGCAGACAGAACCGGACGCGCTGATGCTGACCCTGCGGCTGTAGCGCAAACGCCCCTGGGTTCAGCCTGGAAGACTGGTTTGGCCAGCACCGCAGCCAGTGGCCTGCAGCGTCTGAAACCCATCCCTGCGCTGCGGCGCCGCGGGTCCGGCGGCGTCCGACCTGTGGTCTGATGCGGGCTGTCGGCCAGAGGCTGGCCCGACAAAGGAGTCTCCGCATGGCACCGGTCATCGTCGACGCCGCGAATGTGCTCGAGTTTGCCGACGAAGCAACTTTCAACGACTGGCTCTCGCGCCACCACGACCAGCGCAAGGAGGTCTGGGTGAAGCTGCACAAGCTGAGCTCGGGACGGCCGTCCATCGCCCCGAAGCAGGCCATCGACGTGGCGCTGTGCTGGGGCTGGATCGACGCCGTGCGCAAGGGCCTGGACGCGACCAGCTACCTGCAGCGCTACACGCCGCGGCGCAGCCGAAGCATCTGGAGCAAGGTCAACGTCGCGAACGTGGCGCGGCTGATCGAGGCCGGTCGAATGACGCCGCACGGCCTGAAGGAAGTCGAGGCCGCCCAGGCCGATGGCCGCTGGGCCCGCGCCTACGCCAATGGCAAGGCGATGCCGATTCCCGAGGACTTGCAGGCCGCCATTGACGCCGTTCCCGCGGCCAGGCGCATGCTGGCCGGTTTGAGCGAGCAGAACCGCTTTGCCATCGCCTTCCGTGTGTACAACATGAAGACCGAGGCCGGCCGCAAGAAGAAGATCGAGACCTTCGTGGCGATGCTGGCGCGGGGCGAGACGGTCTATCCGCAGAAGACGAAGCCCGGCCGGGGCCCGGAGCCGGGATGATGCCGCCGGGATCGGTCTCTTGAGCGTGGGGCGTGCGCGATCGCTCCCGACAAGGGCAACGATCGAACCCACGCCGGCCGTGGGGGGTCGCTGACGACCGCATGGGCGATGCGCGCCCTCTCTAGCGGAACAGCGCAGCAGCGTCTTCCCACAGACCAGCCACGATCCTTTCGGCGGCCTCCGCGCGCGCAAGCGCAGCGGATTGGCCGGCCCAGGCCTGCATGCGGCTCACATCGCCCACCTTCATTGCCGCGCCTCTCATCGCCGCCGTGAGACCCCTTTGCACGGGATACGGCGCCGGCCGCGGAGCGTCGCTGGAAAGGCTGGCGCGGACATACGCGGTGCCAAGGCTGCGGCCCGCACGCCCGCTGAACGCCCGACTCACCACGGTGTCCTCGGGTGATGCCTTGGACAGCGCCCGAGCCCAGGCCGGATGAATTCCAGCTTCCGGAGCCCGCAAGAACCCTGTTCCGATCTGCACGGCACTGGCCCCCAAAGCCAGGGCCGCGGCGACACCGCGGCCGTCGGAAATTCCGCCCGTGGCGACAACCGGAATCCGCACGGCGTCAACGGCCGCTGGCACGAGGGACATCAATCCCACCATGTCCTGCTCGGCCTTGTCGGCGTCGAAACAGCCTCGGTGGCCGCCCGCTTCCATCCCCTGGACGACCACCACGTCTGCGCCGGCGCCTTCGGCTGCCCTCGCCTCGGCCACGGTCGAAACATTCGCGAACCAGCTCATGCCGTGGGACTTGAGGCGAGTGACGAACTGTGCGGGGTAAAGGCCCATCACGGACGAGACGATCGGCGGGCGGGCTTCCAGGAGCGCTTCGCACTGAGCCGTGAAATCCGGCGGCGTGGCGTCGCCAGCGTCGCCGGCGACAGCGGGTCCCCAGTCTGCGAGAAACTTGCGCATGCGGTCTTCCTGAACGACGTCGCGGACGGGCGCCGGATCGGGGATCCAGAGGTTGATTTGAAATGGTCCCCTGGTACCTGTCCTGACCTCGTTGGCCCATTCCACGATCTCGGCGGGCGACATCAAGAGCGCGCCGCAGGCGCCCAGCCCTCCGGCGTTCGCGACCGCGATGGACAAGGCCGGCGCGCTGGCACCCGCCATCGGAGCCAACAGGATGGGAACGCGCAGTCCGAATCGGCTGCAGAACGCGCCGGTGCGATCTCGAATGCTCATGGTGTGCCTCGCGTCGATGGCCAGGGACTCAGGGGCCCGAACCGCCATCTTCCGTCATTGAGGCGTCTTGAGGCGAGGCGTTGGTCATGGCGGGCGTGCCTGGGCAACAGATGCGGCCACCCGGCGCTGGTGTGCGCATCGCTGCCGAGGAGAGCGCCCCTTCAGGTATCAGCTGCTTCGATGGTCGTTCGCAGGTCCATCTTGACGGCAGTTCTTGCGGCGCCTCTGGCAATTGGCGCCCAGGCCGCAGGGCCCGTGGTGCCCCGTCGAGTCGGGCACCTGAATTCTGGCGCCCGCGTGGCGGCCATCGAGCCGCTGTTGGCTGCTTTCGAAAGCGGGTTGGCGGCCCATGGCCATGTGATGGGCACCACGTTGCTTGTGGAGTACGTCTTCTCCACGCCGTCACAGGAGCCGCTGCGGCGCGCCGCCTCGGAACTGGCCCACCGCTGCGAAGTGATGGTCACTTCAGGAACGATTTGCGCCGTGGCTGCCCGAGACGCCGGTGCCAGGATTCCAGTGGTCTTTGCGCCGGCCGGCTTTCCGGTCGAAATCGGTCTGGTGCACAGCCTTCGTCGATCGGGCACGAACTTCACCGGCATCAGCTTCGAAGCGGCCGAGGACACCTACGCCAAGCGGCTGCAGATGCTCAAGGACATCGTTCCGAAGTTGACGCAGGTCGGCGTGCTGGCGGACGGCAACGACCCGAATTCCGTGCCCGCGCTGGACAGTTTGCGCCGGCTGGCACCGGCTCTGCACGTTGAATTGATCGTCGCCACCGTCTTCGAGACCGGGGAACTGGGCGCCGTGTTCTCGGACCTTGCCAAGCGCGGCGTTCAGGGCGTCATCGTGATCGCGGGAGCGTTCTCGTTCCGGAATCGGGCCGCGATCGCCCAGCTTGCCCTTTCTCAGAAGCTGCCCTCTGTGCATGGGTTCGGCGAGGCTGTGGCAGATGGTGCGCTTCTCAGCCTCGGCCCGGACCTGAACGTGCTCGCCAACCAGGCGGCGTCGTACGTTACCCGGATCCTGGCCGGCGGGTCACCCGCAGACATGCCCATCGAGCAACCGACACGCTATGAGGTGTCCGTCAATCGCCAGACGGCGAGAAGGTTGGGAATCGCCCTGCCGGCGTCGCTCCTGTACCGGGCTGACCACGTCATCGATTGATGTTTCCTGGCCGCCCAAGGCCCATGCTGTCCTTCGCGCCACCGCCGCCGTCGAGCGAGTCTGTCGATGGGTTCGAGGTCGGGGTCGGATCGGGGCGCAGACCGATGACGCGGAACTCAGCAAGGACATTGCTGCCAGTCGCGGGTGCGGGCCTCCGCCTCCGTCCGCCAGCGCACAGAAGGATCGGGCTCGTTCCATCAGACTCGGTTTTGAAGTGCTCATGCGCGCCGGCCCGGGCCACGTGCTGAGTTCCGAACGGTCTGGACTCGGCAACGACAGCGACAACAGCGACATCACCGACGCCTTGCGCGCCGAGATGCCCACCCGCGTGCCCGACCGGCCTGACGAGATAGCCCTACGGAGTTCGCTGATGGACACGCCGGACAGAAGAGCCGCCCTGAAAGCCACGGCCGTATTCGGCGGCGGCGCCCTCGTTGCGATGGGCGCAGCGACAGCGGCCCGTGGCGCGGCGAGCGACGCGGCGCCGGCCACCCACTACGGGCCGGCCAGCGCCACCGGCAATGTCGGGCAGGTCTATCAGCGCGCACGCGAAGCGCTGTACCCGGTGTGCCGCGTGTGCCCGCAATGCGACGGTGTGGCCTGCGCCGGCGAGTTTCCGGGCATCGGCGGTCTCGGCGCGGGGCTGTCGTTCCAGAACAATTTCACCAGCCTGCAGCGCGTGCACCTCAAGCTGCGACCCCTGAGCGGCAACCGCAAGCCCGATTGTTCGACGGTGATCTTCGGCCAGAAGCTGTCGTTGCCGGCCATGGCCGCGCCCTTCGGTGGGCTGGACGTGAACTTCCCGCACCTGCACGATATGTCCGAGGCCCAGTATTTCGACGCCATCATCGGCGGCTGCGTCGACGCCGGCACCATGGGTGCGGTGGGCGACTTCCAGGGCGACGCCATCGCGCTGACGCAGGCCCGCTACGACGTCGTCGGGCGCTACCCGGGCCGGGTCATCGCGGGCATCAAACCGCGCCCGAATCCGAATTTCATGCAGGTGCTGCGCCTGGCAGAGGCGGCCAAGGCTTTCATGGTGACCATCGACATCGACTCCGCCGGCCGCGGCTGGCAGGACACCGCGGCCGACACGGCGGTCGAGCCCAAGACCGTGGCCCAGTTGCGCGAGATTGTCCGCGCGACACGGCTGCCTCTGGTCGTCAAGGGCATCACGACGCCCGACGACGCGCTGCTGGCGCTGGAGGCCGGCGCGGCGGGCGTCTGCGTTTCCAACCACGGCGGCCGCGTGCTCGACCACACCGCGGGCACGGCCGAGCTTCTGCCGGCCGTCGCCGACAAGGTCAAGGGCAAGATGGTGATCCTGGTCGACGGCTGCGTGCACTACGGCACCGACGTCCTGAAGTACGTGGCCCTTGGCGCCGACGCCGTGCTCGTCGGCCGCCACCTGTGGCGCGCCGCCCATGGCGGCGGGCGGCCGGCGGTGGCGCTCTTTATGAAGACGATGCGCGACGAGCTGACCGCCGCCATGGTGCTGACCGCGACACCGAACATCGCGTCCGTCAACCGCCAGATCCTGGGTTAGCGGCGATGGCCGCGCCCCGCTTCCCGGTCGCCACGCCAACGCGTCAGCGCATGGCCATCGTCTGCGCGCTAGTGGCCCTGTTTGCAGGTCTGCAGGCCGCAGCGGCCTGGGGCCAGGCGCTGCCAAGCCTGGACTACCGCGGCGGCGCACAGGGCCGGGTCGCCTTCGACCACGGCCTGCACGCGGCCCGCGGCTTCGTCTGCGCGGACTGCCACACGCGCTGGCCGGCCACCGGCACGCAACTCTTCCAGACCCACAGGCTGGGCCTGACCAGCCTGGCCGACCACAGCCGTCCGGGCCAGTGCTTCGCCTGCCACGACGGCAAGCTGGCATTCGATGACTGCGCCCAGTGCCACCGGAGCCCGGGCTAGGCCTATGGACGCACCCGAACCAAAACGCCGCGGCGTCGGTGCCTGGCTGTGGCGCCGCCCCGTCCATGCCTGGCGCCTGGGCCTGCCCGTGGGCGCGCTGCTGCTTTTCGTAGTCGGCATGGCCGTGGCCGGCGGCTTCGTCGGCGCGCTCAAGTTCTCCTCCAGCGACGGCTTCTGCACTGCGTGCCACGAGATGGACGCGCCGCGCCGCGAGCTCGCCAGCAGCCGCCACGGATCGAATCCATTCGGCGTCCACGCCGGCTGTGCCGACTGCCATGTGCCGCCCACCTTCCTGGCCGGCATGAAGCGCCACCTGGCCGGCGCGCTTGAAGGCTGGGGGCACATGACCGGCGAGCTCGACACGCCGGCCAAATACGAAAGCCATCGCCTGGAACTGGCGCAGCAGGTTTGGGCCGAGCTGAAGGCCAACGACTCGGCCGAATGCCGCAGCTGCCACCGCAGCGCTCGCATGGTCGCCGCGGCACCTGTATCGGCGGCCAGCGCGGGCGCAGGCATTTCCAGCGCCACCATCCACCAGTCGCTGGCCGCCAGCTACACCTGCATCGACTGCCACAAGGGGCTGGCCCATACGCTCCCCCGCGGTGTCTGAGCGGCGCGGCGCCGGCGCGGCGGTGGTCACCACGGGTGCGCCCGACGCGACTTGCCTTGCGCCGGACATCTTCCTCGACCCGCGCATTCGCGCCATACGCTGGCACGACCTGACCGCGCTGCGCCCCGCTGAAGTGGTGCTGGAGCTGCTGCTGCCGGCGAGCTTGCTGGCGCTGTCGCTGCTGGCCGCCGCCGCGGGTTGGCTGCCGCTGGCGCTGGGCCTGTCCTTCGTCTTCTTCCTCAGCGGCCTGCGGCTGGTCCACAACGCCTTCCACCATGCCCTGGGTCTGCCGGCGTGGGCCGACGACGGCGTGCTCTGCGTGATGAGCTTCGTGCTGCTCGGGTCCATGCACGCCATACGCCACTGCCACCTGCGTCACCACGCGCTGATGATGGGCGAGGGCGATGTCGAGGGCCGCAGCGCGCAGATGCCTTGGTGGCGGGCCTTGCTCTACGGGCCGGTGTTCACGACCCTGCTGCACACCACGGCGCTCGGCCAGGGCACGCGGGCACTCAGGCGCATCGTGTGCGGCGAGCTGGCGATGAGCGCGGCCTGGGTGACCTTCGTGTTCGCGGCCTCAGGCAGCGCCGTGCTTCGCTACCACGTCCTGGCGATGGGCACGGCGCATTGCCTGACGGCCTTCTTCGCCGTCTGGACCGTGCACCACCATTGCGACCGCACACACTACCTGGCGCGCACGTTGCGCAACCGCTTCAAGAACGCCGTCACGCTGGACATGTTCAGGCACATCGAACACCACCTTTTCCCGGCGGTGCCGACCTGCCACCTCGCCGAGCTCTCGACCCGCATTGACCGCGCGGCGCCCGAACTCAAGCAACGCATCGTTTTCTGAAGGACCCACTGGCATGGCCACCCAAGCACCCACCTGGTCGGCATGGATCTCCATGGCGGGCCGCCTGCTCTTCGTTGTCTATTTCCTGTTGATGGGCTTGAGCCATCTCTACAACTTCCGCGAACACGCCGCGCTGCTCAAGCGCAAGGGGGTGCCGCTGCCTGCAGCTGCCACCGCACTGACCATCGTCACCATGGTCGGCGGCAGCGTACTGCTGCTGCTGGGATGGCACGCCACGCTGGGCGCAGCCTTGCTGGCCGCGATCATCCTGCCCGCGCCCTTCTTCCTGCACCACTTCTGGACCGAGACCGAGTCCTATGCGCGCCTGAGCGAGTTCGCCCATTTCGTCAAGGACCTGTCGCTGGGCGGTGCGGCACTGATGCTGCTGGCGCGGTCGTGACGGGCTTTCGCTGTGAGCCTTGAGCGGGTGGGCGTGGACAGCGGCGTCGGCTTGCGGCCCTTTGCAGACATGCAATCCGCGGCGATCGCGGGCGGCTGGGGTGCCCTGCTCCGCTCATAAGGCAACCTCTCGGCCCATGAGGGCCGCTCGAGTACCGCGATGCAGGGTTGTCCACGGCGGTGGTCGGTCGGCGCTTGCGACGAACCGACCGACCGCCGCGGTGGGCAACCCGTGTGCAACGCGCG
>CAIWPS010000807.1 GCA_903914615.1 uncultured beta proteobacterium
GCAACGGCAACCAACGCCAGCGACGCTGGCTCGGGCACCTTCGTCCCGGTCGAGCAGACGCCGGTGCCGGAATTCACCGTGCCGCTGCAGGCCGCAGTGGTGGTCCAGCCGTTGATCTTGAAGCTGTCGTTGCCGTAATCCAGATTGCCGTTGTTGGCGCCGAAGTAGGTAGTCACCAGGAAGTAGCTCGAGTAGAGGCTGCTCGGCAAGGTGTAGGAAGACGTGGTGTTCTGAGCGGTGACAGCGGCCATGCTGTTGCTGCCCACCAAAGTCCACCCTGCGAGACCGTTAGCGGCATCGTTAGAAATGGTCTGCTTGGTCATGTCCGGGCCAGTGCCGCCGCCGGTCCACACATAGACCGAAAGGTCAGCATCAGTCCCGCTGTAGCCAATCGAGACGCTCTTCAGCGAGACCGCCGAGCTGAAGTTCATCAGCAGGCCTTCGATGGCGCCACCGCAGCCGCCGTTCTTGCTGGACACCGCAACTGCAGCCGTGCCGCCGCCTGCGGTGGTCGGGCCGCTGTAGGGGTTGGCGTCGCTGCCGCCCGTGCCGCAGCCGGAGGCGTAGTTGTCGAAGGCGTGCTGGCTCGTTCCCTGTGTTTCGTTGGTGCCGGTGTAGGCGCCGAAGCCGTTGCTGTTGAAGTCGCCCAGGTTGCCTTGGGTGAAGCCGCCGGCCGCCGAAGTCGTGGCCGGGATCGTGCTGCCCCCGGTGTAGCCCCACACCGTCAGCCCGACGGTGATGCCGTTGTTGCTGCAGGTGTCGCTGCCGAAAGCCGTCGCGCCGGTCGAGGTGTAGGCGCCCGTCGTGTTGGTCTTCTGCGGATCGCAGGTGGTGCCTTGCTGGGCGGCGGTGAAAGTGGACTGCGCCGCTGCCGGGGCTGTCAGTCCGGCGCCGACCACGGCGATGGCTGCAGCCAGGAGGGAAATCGATTTAATCATGTCGGTCCTTGAAGCTAGGCTGACCTCGGCGGGCCATGTCAGTAAGCCTTAGCGTGTTACGTGCCTGAACGAATATCTACAAGCGAATCAACGACTTAGGATGATTCGTCAGAACCATTTGCAAGCGACTGTAAAGGCCGCCGACGGCTTTCACGACCCCTCATTTGAGTGTTTCCAGCAGCATCCGCGTCTCTTTGGCATAGGAAAGCCTCCCGCCAGGCTGCAGCGCGGCCTCGAGTTCTTCGCGCGCTTCCGCCTTGCGCCCTTGTTGCGCCAGGACGGCGCCGAGGAAATAGTGCGTGTCGGCATTGCCAGGGTCGCGCAGTCGCGCGTCGCGCAGCAGCTGCAGCGCGCGCTCGGGCTTGTTGGCATGGAAGGCTGCCCAGCCGGCAGTGCCGATGATGTACGGCGTCTCGGGTTTCTGCTTCAGGGCCAGCTCGGCTGTCGGCAGCGCAGCCGGGTCCTTCAGGCTCACCAGCACCATCGCGAGGTTGTTCAGCGCTTCTGCGTCCAGGGGCGTCAGCCGCACGACGTTGTCGTAGGCCTTGCGCGCCGCCGCCATGTTGCCCGCGCGCGCCTGCGAATCGGCAAGGGCACGCCAGACCTTGTAGTCGTCAGGCTTCTTGGCCAGCCACTGTTCCGCCAGCGCCACGGCCCCGGCATGCTGGGTCAGCTCCAGTGCATTGAAGACGGCAAGGAGGCTCTGGCTGGACTGGTCGATGGCATGCGCCTTGCGAAACCACTCCACGGCGACGGCAGGCTGGTTGCGGTACTTCGCGATGTCGCCCATCAGCAAATAGCCCATGGCCAGCTTCGGGTCGGTGGCCAACACATTGCGCGCTACCTGCTCCGCCCGGGTCGGGTCGCCTTGCATCAGGTAAACGCTGGACCGCAGGGCGCGGCCACGCAGATGCTCGGGCTTGGCGGTCAGAGCCTTGTCGAGGGCGTACGCCGCACCGGGTACGTCCCCAGCCTGAACCAGGAGCTCCCCGATCTGGACCAGCGGTGCCGGATCGTAGGAGACCTGCGTGGTCAGCCGTTTGAGCGTGGCCCTCGCTTCAGCGAACTCCTTGTTGGCCAGTTGCACGCGAGCCTGGGCCAGCAGCACCGGCAGCGCGTCAGGTGCCTTGTCCTGCAGGCGCTTGAGGGGTTCGCGCGCCAGATCTGGTCGCCCGCGCGCCAGATGGAATTCCACCAGCTGCAGCCCGGCCGTGATGCGCGGACCACTGTTGTCGTCGGCCTTCTGCAGCCAGCTCTGCGACTCCGCGGGCTTGCCCAGTGCGCTGTAGAGGCGGGCGATCTCCATCATCACCGGGACATTCTTCTCGTCCTTTGCCAGCAGCGCGTTGAGGCGCTTCAACGCGGAGTCGAAATTCCGCACGTCGATGTCGATTCGCGCGAGGTTGAGCTGGGGGTCGGCAAAGGCGGGGTCCAGGCGCAGCGCATCTTCAAAGGCCGCGCGGGCGCCCGGAATGTCACCCTTGGCCGCAAGCGCAGAACCCAGAAGGTTGGCAAGGCCAGCGTTCTTGGGTTGGCGCTTGAACATATCGGCCGCGATTTCGGCGGCGCGGCGACCCTGCCCGCTGCCGATGTAAAGGTTGGTCAGGGCGACGCCCGCCTGCAGCTGGTTCGGGTCCTTGCGCAGCGTGGCTTCGAGTTCGGCCGCCCCCGGCGCAAGCTTGCCGGCATTGACGAGGCTGATGCCGAGCAGCGCCCGCATCTGCGGGTCGTCGCCATGCTTGAGGCCCTCCTGCATGAGCTGCGCGGCCCGTGTGTAGCGCCCTTGCGCCATCTGCGACGACGCCAGCAGCATGCGGGCTTGCGGGTCGTCGGCGTGCAGGCGCATGTAGCCTTCCAGCGCCTCTATCGCCATGTCGACGCGCTTTTCACGCAGGTAGATTCTGGCCAGCAGCTTGGACACGGGGCTGTTCGCGTCCTGGCGCAGCAGCATTTCCAGATAGGGCTTGGCCTTCTCGTACTCTTCCAGGCTGAAGTGCGACAGCCCGCCCAGCATCAGCACCTGAGGCCGATAGCGCAGGAACTCCAAAGGCACCGGGTCGAGCTGCGCCGTGACCTCGTTCAGGCTCCTCTTCACCTCGGCGGCATTGCCGCGGCGCTCGGCGACAAGCGCCGCAAGGTACGTGGACCGAGGATCCTTGGCGTCGACCTTGCGCGCGGCCACGACATCGGCGGCGGCCTTCTCGACCTCGTTGAGGTCGATGTAGATGCCCGCCCGTGCCACCAGGGCATCGACAAGGTCGGCCTTGAGCTCCAAGGTACGGGTGTAAAGCGACACTGCGCTGTTCAGGTCGCCCGTGACGTGGGCGACCATGGCTTGCTGGTAGGCGGCGCGCGGCGACTTCGGGTCCAGCGCAACCGCCTTGTCGGCCGCGAACTTGGCTTCGGCGAACTGCTTGGCGCGGATGCGGATTGGGACTTCGGCGGCCCAACTCTCGGCGCTTTTCGTGTCGAGTGAGCGTGCCTCTTGGAGAAATCTGAGGGCATCCTGGGACTGCCCAAGGTCACTGGCAGCGGCCGCTTTCAACAGCAAGACCTTGCTCTTCAGGTCAGGGGCCAGGTTGGCATGCGCGAAGCGCGGCTGCGACAGCAGCTTGCCGGGGTTGCCCTGGGCTGTCACCACCTCTGCGAGCGGCAGGATGACCTCGGAGGGATTGACGCCCAGCTTGAGCGCTTCGTCGAAGGAGGCCTCGGCGCCATTGACGTCCCCGGCCGCGAGCAGCGCCTTTCCCAGCAGCACCTGCACCGGCAGCATCTTGGGGTCGATCTTGATGGCATTCTTGAGCTGGATGACGGCGCCGGCGTAGTCCTTCTTCTCGTAGCGGACCAGGGCGTCCTCGTAGAACTGCGAGGCCTTGGCGTCGGCCGCGTGGGCCACGGCCGCGGCGCCGGCGAGCAGACAGGCCGCGACGGCGCAGCGCAGGCTGCCCCGCAGAGCGCCAGCAATGGAAATCGGGCTGTTTTTCATCGTCTCCGATGCTAGAAGATTCAGCGCCACGCGACGCGCACAGCGCGCCTACGTAAAGGCGCGGCCATGGGCTCGGCGTGAGGTAATTGCCGGCACCTGCCCCCGTGGACGAGGGGGTGCCGAGCTGGCAACCACCGCTGAGGCCCGCATGCTGCAGCCGACCCAGAAACTGCGAGAGGATCACAATTTGCTTCTTTTGCCGAGGCCGAAGACATGCACCGACTGATCCTTGCGCTGTGCCTGGCAGCGGGGCTGCAAGCGGCCATCCAGCCATCTGCACATGCCAGTCCCGGCCTGCCGTCCACCAACATCGCCTGGCAACCCGCCGGCACCGACGCCGACATCACCCGCGCCTTCACGCGCGCCCGCGCCGAGCGCAAGCCCGTGCTGCTGTACTGGGGCGCCACCTGGTGCCCGCCCTGCAACCAGCTGAAGGCGACGCTGTTCAACCGCCAGGACTTCGCCGTGCTGGCGCGCTCCTTCGTCGCCGTCAGCGTCGACGGCGACCGCCCGGGCGCGCAGAAGCTGGGCCAGCGCTTCAACGTGCGCGGCTACCCGACGACGGTGCTCTTCAGCCCCGAGGGCGCCGAGATCACGCGGCTGCCGGGCGAGGTCGACGCACCGCAGGCGCTGGCCGTGCTGCAGCTGGGACTGGCCGGCGGCCGGCCCATCAAGGCCGTGTTCGACGACGCAATGAGCGGCAAGCCGCTGCCGGCGGGCGACTGGCGGCTGCTCGCCTTCTACTCATGGGACACCGACGAACAGCAGCTGCTGCCCAAGGCCGACCTGCCCGCCGCGCTGGTGCAGCTGGCGGTGAAGTGCCCGGCGGCCGAGACCGAGTCCGCCACCCGGCTGTGGCTGAAGGCGCTGGCCGCCAGCGACGACGGCAAGGGCGTGAAGCCCGACGCCGCGCTGCGCGAGCGCGTGCTGCGCGTGCTCGCCGACCCGGTGCAGTCGCGGCTGATGATGGATGTGCTGACCAACAGCGCCGGCGAGATCGTGCGCGCGCTCGACAGCGACGCCGCCGCCCCGGGCACGCCGCTGGTCGCGGCTTTCGAGGCCGCGCTGGTGCGCCTGCAGGCCGACGCCACCTTGTCGCGCGCCGACCGCCTGGGCGCGCTGGTGGCGCGCGTCGAGCTGGCGCGCCTGGGCACGCCCAAGGACGCGGTGCAGGTGAGCCTGCCGACGCCGCTGCTGCGGGACCTGCGCGAGACGGTGGCGCGCGACGACCGCGAGATCAGCGACGGCTACGAACGCCAGGCCGTCATCACCGAAGCCGCCTACGCGCTGGGCCAGGCGGGGCTGTGGGCCGAGAGCGACGCGCTGCTGAAGGCCAATCTGGCGCGCAGCCATTCGCCCTACTACCTGATGAGCGAGCTCGCCGCCAACGCGCGCAAGCTCGGCCGCAAGGACGAGGCCCTGGGCTGGTACGCGCAGGCCTGGGACAAGAGCGTGGGCCCGGCGACGCGGCTGCAATGGGGGTCGAGCTACCTGGCCGCGCTGGTCGAACTGGCGCCGCAGGACGCCGCGCGCATCGAACAGACGGCCACGCGCTTGTTCGCCGAAGCCGGCCGCGACCCCGCCGCCTTCGAAGGCCGAAGCGCCCGCTCGCTGCAGCGCGCCGGCGCGCGCCTGCAGTCCTGGGGCAGCGACGGCCGCCATGCCGCGGCGCTGCGCCGGCTGCAGGCGCATGTCGACGGCCTGTGCGCGAAGGTCGGCCGCGCCGAAGCGAACAGGCCCGCCTGCCTGGCGCTGCTCAAGCCGCAGGCCAAGAAGGCGGCCTGAAGTGCGGTGTCGCGGAACGACGCGGCTTCCGCGGTAGATTCGGTCTTTGCCCAGGAGCCGCCATGCCACGTCCCGTCCTCGAAGAAGCGCTCCTGCACCCGGCCATCCGCGACCTTGTCGCCTGCCTCCATGCCGACAC
>CAIWPS010000808.1 GCA_903914615.1 uncultured beta proteobacterium
CCCATGGCCCAGCCTATGCCCACGCGCATCAGGCTGATGCCGATGATGGCGATGATGGTGCCGGTGACCACCGGCGGGAAGAAGCGCAGCAGCCGGCTCATCCAGGGTGCGATGACGATGGCGAGCAACCCCGAGCCGATGATGGCGCCGAAGAGGGCGCGTGCCGCGTCGGGCCCGCCGGCACCGGCCATGGCCACCAGCGGGCCGACGGCGGCGAAGGTCACGCCCATCATCACCGGCATGCGCACGCCGAACCAGGGCGTCATGCCCAGCGACTGGATCAGCGTGACCAGGCCGCAGCAGAACAGGTCGGCCGAGATCAGCATCGCCACCTGGGACGGGTCGAGCTTGAGCGCGCGGCCGATGATCAGCGGCACCGCCACCGCCCCGGCGTACATCACCAGCACATGCTGCAGGCCCAGGGCGGCCAGGCGGGGCGCGGGCAGTCGTTCATCGACGGCGTGGACACTTGGATCGGTGCTCAATTCGACTCCTCCGCTGCAGTGAAGAAAGGTGGCGCGCCCATCAAGCAAACGCCGCGGAACCGGCTCCGCCGGGCCGCTGGCGTTGCCCCTTGAGGGGCGGCGGCCGCAGGCCGCTCCGGGGTGGTCTCAGTTCGCGCCGGACTCGTACCAGCGCTTGATCAGCGCGCGCTCGGCGTCGGTGATCTGCGTGGCGTTGTTGAAGGGCATGGCCTTGAGCACCACCGCCTGCTGGTACACCTGCTGCGCGTGCTGCTGGATCAGCTCGGGCGTGTGCAGCGCGACGTTCTTGTTCTGCACCTGGGCGTTGTGGCACAGCACGCAGCGCTGGTCGACGACGGCCTTGACGTCGGCCAGCGTGACCCTGGCGGGCAGCGCCGCCACCCCGGCCTGCGGCGCCGGCGCCAGCCAGATCGCCAGGCCGACCAGCGTCGCGGTGCCGACGCCCGCGTATTCCCAGGGCACCCGCTTGCCCTGCACCAGCGCCTTGTGGCGGGCGACGAAGCTGTGGCGGATGAGCGCGCCGGCGAGCATCAGCAGGCTCAGCACCAGCCAGTTGTGCGGGCCTTCGTAGAGCCAGCCGTAGTGGTTGGACAGCATCGCCACCAGCACCGGCAGCGTGAAGTAGGTGTTGTGCACGCTGCGCTGCTTGGCGCGCTGGCCGTGGATGGGCGAGACCGGCTCGCCGGCCTTCATCTGCGCGATGACCTTGCGCTGGCCCGGAATGATCCAGAAGAAGACGTTGGCGCTCATCGCCGTGGCCAGCATGGCGCCGACCATCAGGAAGGCGGCGCGGCCGGCGAAGAGCTGGCAGGCACCCCAGGAGGCGACGATGACGTAGACGAAGACCAGGGCGCCGACGATGGCGTCGCCACCCACGGCGGCCGCAGGCTGCCCTGTGGAGTCGGCGCCACTTCGTTCGCCGACCCTGCGGCAGATCTGGTCGTACACCAGCCAGAACAGCACCAGGAAGCCCAGCGCCGCGGCCACGGCGGTGGACGGCGCCCAGGCATGCACCCGCGGGTCGACGAGGAAGGTGC
>CAIWPS010000809.1 GCA_903914615.1 uncultured beta proteobacterium
ACACCGGCGGCGCGCTCAGGGGCGGCAGCGTCGGCGCCGCGGCGGGCTGGGTGGCCACGGCGGGCGGCACCGCGGGCATGGCGGGCGGCGGCACGACGCGGGTCGCCTGGTCGTCGCCGCCGAGGTCGATGTCGGTGCGCATCGGCGCCGCCGCAGCAGGCATCAGCACCGTGCGGTCCCACTGCGACGCCAGCGGTTCGACGCTGCGGCGCAGCGGCGGCTTGGCGCGGCCTTCCAGCACCTCGCGCAAGGCGGCCACGCTCTGCGGCCGGTCGGAAGGCCGCGGCGCCAGCATCCAGTCCACGGTGCGCAGGAAGGTCTCGCTGCAGCCGGGCAGAGAAAGCGTGGTCAGCGCCGAGGCATCGTCGTGCACGGCCCGCGCCGTCGCCGGTGCGGGCGGGCGGCCCAGCAGCAGGTAGTGCAGGGTCGCGCCGAGGGCATAGATGTCGGTCCACGGGCCCTGCTTGACCGAACCGGCCTCGGCGTACTGCTCGATGGGCGCGTAGGCGGGCTTGAGGATGGCGGTCAGCGTCTGGCTCTTGTCGCTGATGACGCGGCGCGCGGCGCCGAAGTCCAGCAGCACCGGGCGGCCGCCGGGCTCGATCTGGATATTGTCGGGCGCGATGTCGCGGTGGTAGACGCCTTCGGAATGCAGCTTCTCGATCGCGCCCAGCAAAGGCTCGAGCAGCGCGCGCAGCCAGGCCTCGTCGGGCGGCGCCGTCATCTCGGCCCGCACCTCCTTCACGGTGCGGCCGCGCATCACCGGCATGGCCATGTAGGCGGTGCCGTTGGCTTCCCAGAAGCGGTGGACCTTGAGCAGCGAGGGGTGGTCGAAACGGGCCAGCATCTTGGCCTCGTTGACGAAGGACTTCAGGCCCAGCGCGAAGGTCTCGGCGTCAGACTGCGAGCGCAGCGACACGTGCATGGTCTCGGTGCGGCCGGCCAGCGTGGCCGGCATGTACTCCTTGACCGCAATCTCGCGTTCAAGGGCATGATCGAAGGCCAGATAGACAATGCCGAAGCCGCCCACCCCCAGCAGGCCCAGCAACTCGAATTCACCCAGGCGCGTGCCCGGCGGCAGGGCACTGGGGTTCTCGAGCTGCAAGCGGGGGATGTCGGCGGCCATGCGACGACGAGCTTAACAGGGAAGGATGAGGGTGAAATTGCCGCGACCCGGGGGATGCGCCCGCTTTCTCCCCGTTCTTGGGTACGCCGTGAACACCCCCGTGAACGCCGCCACGAACCCCACCGCAAGCGCAAGGGCAGGCGCCCACACCCACGCCGCGGACCGCAAGCACGCCACACCGGCGCAGCACGGACCGGCATGGCCAGCGCCATGACGGCCGAGGCATCGCTGCTGGCGCAGCGCGGCTTCGTACAGCTCTGGCTGGCCCGCCTGGCCAGCGCCGCCGCCGGCCAGATGCTGATGGTGGCCGTGGGCTGGCAGATGTACGCGCTGACCGGCTCGGCCTGGGACCTGGGACTCGTCGGCCTGCTGCAGTTCATGCCCGCGCTGCTGCTGGCGCTGGTGGCCGGGCATGTCGTCGACCGCCACCACCGCGGCCGCATCGTCGCGCTGTGCCTGAGCGCGCAGGTGGCGGTGGCGCTGCTGCTGGCCGCAGGCAGCGCCGGCGGCTGGGCTTCGCGCGCGCTGCTGCTGGGCGTGTCGGTGCTGCTGGGGGCGCTGCGCGCCTTCCAGATGCCGGCGCAGCAGGCCCTGACGCCGCTGCTGGTGCCGCCGGCGCTGCTGCCGCGGGCGCTGGCCGCGAGTTCGGCGGGACTGCAGGGCGCGATCATCGCCGGGCCGGCCCTGGGCGGGCTCATCTACGTCAGCGGCGCCGCCGTCACCTACGGCAGCTGCGCGGCGCTGTTCAGCGCCGCCTGCGCGCTGTGCCTGACGCTCCGCTACCGCCACCAGGCCCCGCCGCCGGCGCCGGTGACGCTGCAGACCCTGCTCGCCGGGGTGCACTTCGTGTGGCAGCGCAAGGTGGTGCTGGGCGCCATCTCGCTGGACCTCTTCGCTGTGCTGTTCGGTGGCGCCACCGCGCTGCTGCCGATGTTCGCCAGGGACATCCTGCACACCGGCCCCGCCGGCCTGGGCCTGCTGCGCAGCGCGCCGGCG
>CAIWPS010000810.1 GCA_903914615.1 uncultured beta proteobacterium
CGGCGCCGCGCGCGCCCGAGGCGCCGGAAGCCGGCGCGCCGGCAAAGCCGCCCGGCGCGGGCAGGCGTTCACGGTGCGTCAGGTACCAGGCCAGCGCCGCGATGGCCAGCACCACCAGCACGGCAACGACACTGCCCCAGCGCAAGCCGCGCCGCGCCTTCGGCAGGGGGCCCGCCGCTGGCGGCGTTGAAGAGGCTGGCTGGGGTTGTTCCATGGCTCGAATTCGTTGTTCGTTGAAATGGCGGGTGGGGCTGCGGCTGCGCCTCGGCGCGACGGCAGCATGCGCGACTGGCGGCGCCTGGCGCCGCGAGGCCCGCGAAGCCGATCAGGCGGGGCCCGCACCCTGGCCTCGCCCACGCACGGCGCGTGCCAGCAAGGCCGGGGCTTGCAGGGCGGGCGCACCTGCGTCTCGGGGTGTGGCGACTTCGCGGGGCTTGGGCATCGGCATGTGCAGCATCTGGAGCAGCGCGGACTTTGCCACAGCACGCGCCGGCATGGGCCGGTGCGGGTCCGGCCCCCGCTGTTGCAGCTGCAATGCGCTGCTGCATCGTTTCGTGCAGCCCTGCCCCGGGGCTCGGAACGGGCGCATCGGCGCGCCGCCGAACATGACAGCCATGTTGCGTCTGTCACGCAATGTGGCTGGCTTGTGGCCTCATCTTTACATTGCCCTCACCGCGGCTTCACGGCGCCCGGTTGTCATCGGACCCGCGTGTCGCACCGGGCGCCAGAAACGCGCCGCCCAGCGCGCCAACCAACCCATTCCCCGAGACCGGATTCGAGAAACCAACCCATGACGAAGCAACGCACTACCCTGGCCGCCCTGGCGATCGTGGCCATCCTGCCGCTGGCGGCCTGCCTGGGCAAGTCCGAAGGCAGCGGCACCGTCGGCGGCACGGTCAGCGGCCTGGCCACCGGCGCCAGCCTCGTGCTGATCGAGAACAACGCCAGCACCCTGACGATCACCGCCAACGGCACCTTCGAACTGCCCGAGGCGGTGCCCGCCAGGTCGGCCTACAACGTGGCCATCGTCACCCAGCCCGCGGGCCAGCAATGCACGCTGGGCGACGCCAGCGGCACCATCGACGCCACCGCCGATGCCGTCACCAACATCACCGTCACCTGCCTCAGTGCCACCACCATCGGCGGCAGCGTGTCCGGCCTGAGCAGCGGCAATTCGGTGACGCTGACCGACGGCATCGCCAGCCTGCCGGTGGGCGCCAACGGTGCCTTCACCTTCAGCGACGGCTACGTGCCCAGCGCCGCCTACAACGTCACCGTGGCCTCGCAGCCGCTGGGGCAGGCCTGCACGGTGGCCAACGGCAGCGGCAGCATCGACGCCAACGGCGACGCCGTCGCCAACATCACCGTCGCCTGCGTCGTCGACGCCCAGGTCAGCGGCACCGTCCAGGGGCTGGCTGCCGGCGCCACCGTGATCATCAGCGACAGCCTGACGCAGCTGCCCGTGCAGGCCAATGGCAGCTTCACCTTCAACGACATCTATGCGCCCGGCGCCGCCTACGCGGTGTTCGTCAGCACGCCACCGTCAGGCCAGTCGTGCAACGTGACCAACGGCAGCGGTGTCATCGACGCCAATGGCGACGCCGTCTCCAACATCGTCGTCAGCTGTGCCACCGGCGGCACCGTCGGCGGCACCGTCTCGGGCCTGGCCATCGGCGCCAGCGTCACGCTGTCCGACGGCACCAAGTCGCTGGCGATCAGCACCAACGGCAGCTTCGCCTTCTCCGACTTCTACGTCGCCAATGCCCCGTATGCGGTGACGGTGACGGGCCAGCCCGCCACCCAGACCTGCACCGTGACGAACGGCAGCGGCAACTTCGACATCCACGACAGCGCCGTGACCGGTGTCGTCGTGACCTGCCAGTAGGAGCCTGCCCGCGGCCGCCGCGGGCGCCGTGGCGGCTGCCGCGGCCGCGGCCGCGGGCAGATTGCATTTGTCATCGAAGGGGGTCGCGCTCGCCGCGGCCGTGCAACGTTCAAGACGCAGCATGACGGCTCACGACGCTCCCGGAGACCTTTCATGCAAGCCCTGCCCGCCGGCGCGCGCCGCGCCACGTCGGCGTGTGCGCTGGCCTGCCTGACCGGCCTCGGCCTCCTCGCCGGCTGCGCCTCCGGGCCCGACTACCAGCGCCCCGCGGTCGATGCGCCGCCGGCCTTCAAGGAGGCCGACGGCGCCTGGCAGCCGGCGCAGCCGCAGGCCGCTGACGCCACGCAGCCCTGGTGGCAGCGCTATGGCGACCGCCGGCTCAACGACCTCGTCGAGCAGGCCAACCGCGCCAACCAGACCCTGGCCGCGGCGGCTGCCCAGTACCGCCAGGCGCGCGCTGCCGTGGACGCGGCACGTGCGGCCGGCCTGCCGACGCTGGGGCTGGCGGCCGGTGGCGGCCGGGCGCTTTCCAACAGCAACGGCGTGCACCTGGGCAACGACGTCAACCTGGGCCTGAACGTGGGCTGGGAACCCGACCTCTGGGGTGCCGTGCAGCGTGCGGTGGAGGCCGGCCGGGCCGGTGCCGCGGCCAGCGCCGACGACCTCGCGGCGGCGCGCCTGTCGGTGCAGGCGCTGCTGGTGGAGGACTACTTCCAGCTGCAGTCGCTGGACCGCCAGATCGCGCTCTACGAACGCACCGTGGCCGCCTACGCCCGCGCGTTGGACCTGACGCGCCATCAGCAGGCCGCCGGCGTGGCGCTGCGCAGCGACGTCGCGAACGCCGAGGCGCAGTGGCAGGCCGCCGACGCCCAGCGCATCGACCTCGTGCTGCAGCGCAGCCAGCTCGAACACGCCATCGCCATCCTCACCGGCCAGGCCCCGGCGACCTTCAGCCTGGCGCCGGCCACCGATGACGCCGCGCCGCTGCCGCAGGTGCCCGCGGGCCTGCCCTCGGCGCTGCTGCAGCGCCGCCCCGACATCGCCGCCGCGGAACGACGCGCCGCCCAGGCCAACGCCAACATCGGCGTCGCCCGCGCCGCGTACTACCCGTCGCTGTCGCTGAGCGGCGCCGACGGCTACAACGCCGCCGACCCGCGCCACCTCTTCGAGGCGCCGGCGCGCGTCTGGTCGCTGGGCCTGGGCCTGGCCGCGACCCTCTTCGACGGCGGCCTGCGCAAGTCGCGCGACGCCCAGGCCGTGGCGGCCTGGGACCAGGCCGTGGCGCAGTACCGGCAGACCGTGCTCGGCGCCTTCCAGGAAGTGGAGGACAACCTGGCCGCGCAGCGCTGGCTGGCGCAGGAGGCCGCGGTGCAGGACCGCGCCGCGGCGGCCTCGAAGCTGTCCGAGCAGCTGGCGCTGCAGCAGTACCGCGCCGGCACGGTCACCTACCTGGCGGTGGTGGTGGCGCAGGCGCAGGCGCTCGCCAACGAACGCCTGGCCGTGCAGCTGCGCGGCCGCCAGCGCGTGGCCAGCGTCGCCCTCGTCAAGGCCACCGGCGGCGGCTTCGACGCCGACGCGCCGCCGGCCGCCAACGCCGGCCTTGCGGCCACGGTTGCCAAGAACCCCTGAACCCCTGAACCCGACC
>CAIWPS010000811.1 GCA_903914615.1 uncultured beta proteobacterium
CAGCGTGACGCCCGCGCTCTTCATCGCCACGTCGGCACCGGTGCCCATGGCGATGCCCACTTGCGCCTGAGCCAGCGCCGGCGCGTCGTTGACGCCGTCACCGGCCATGGCAACCACGCGGCCTTCTGCCTGCAGCCTTTTGATGGTGGCGGCCTTCTGATCGGGCAGCACGCCGGCAATCACTTCGTCGATGCCGAGCGCCTTGCCGACGGCTTCGGCGGTCGTCTTCGCGTCACCGGTGAGCATGACGATGCGCAAGCCGTCCTGGCGCAATTGCTGGATCGCTTGCGCCGCATTCGCCTTGACGGTGTCGGCCACGCCGATGAGGCCGGCGACATGGCCACCGGCAACCACGAACATCACCGTCTGCCCGACCTGACGCATCGTTTCGGCGCGTGCGACCAAGACCCCCGCGTCCACCTTCAAGTCGTCCAGCAGTGCGGCATTGCCGAGAGCGACGGGCCGGCCGTCGATGGTGCCGGTTACCCCCTTGCCCGTCTGGGCTGCAAATTCAGTGGCCTTCACGAGGTCCAGCTTGCGCACCTGCGCAGCTTCGACGATGGCCGCTGCCAGAGGGTGTTCGCTGCCCTGCTCCAGGCTCGCGGCGAGCCTGACGAGTTCGTTCTCGTCTAGCGCGGCCTTGTCACCCGAACCCCCGGCCAATCCCGCCTCGGCAAGAACCACCGCCACCACCTTGGGGCGTCCTTCGGTCAGCGTGCCGGTCTTGTCCACCACCAGCGTATCGACCTTGCGCATCAGCTCGATCGCCTCGGCATTCTTGAACAGCACGCCTGCGGCGGCCGCCTTGCCGGTGGCCACCATGATCGACATTGGCGTCGCCAGCCCGAGTGCGCATGGGCACGCGATGATCAGCACCGCCACGGCATTGACGATGCCATGCGCCATGCGCGGCTGCGGGCCGACGGTTGCCCAGACCAGCAGCGTGAGCAAGGCCACTGCCACCACCGCCGGCACGAAGTAGCCGGCCACCTGGTCGGCCAGCTTCTGGATGGGCGCACGGCTGCGCTGGGCTTCGCCGACCATGCGCACGATCTGCGCCAGCAAGGTGCCCTCTCCTACCCGTTCGGCGCGCATCAGCATCGAGCCGGTGCCATTGAGCGTGGCACCAATCAGGGCAGCACCGGCAAGCTTTTCGACTGGCATCGACTCGCCCGTCACCAAAGATTCGTCGACGGAGCTTCTGCCTTCCAACACGACACCGTCGATGGGCACTTTCTCGCCGGGCCGCACGCGCAAGCTGTCGCCCACCACCACGGCGTCCAGCGGCACGTCGCTCTCGCGGCCATCAGCTGCGACGCGGCGCGCGGTCTTGGGCGCCAAGTGCAGCAGGGCGCGGATGGCGGCGTTGGTCTGGCTGCGGGCGCCGAGTTCGAGCACCTGGCCCAGCAGCACCAGCACCACGATCACGGCCGAGGCCTCGAAGTAGACGGCCACCACGCCGTCTTCGCCAAGGAAGGCCGGCGGAAAGATCGCCGGCAGAAAGAGCGCGACCACGCTGTAGCCATAGGCCACGCCGATGCCCAGGCCGAACAGCGTGAACATGTTCAGGTTGCGGCTGACCAGCGACTGCCAGGCGCGCACGAAAAAGGGCCAGGCGCCCCACAGCACCACGGGCGTGGCGAGCGCACATTCGACCCAAGCCTCGGCACGTGCACCGAGCCACGCCTGCATCGGCATGCCCGGCAGCATGTCGGACATCGCGATGAGAAACACCAGGGCGGCCGGGCCCACGGTCCAGCGGAACCGGCGCTTCATTGCCACCAGTTCCGTGCTCGGCTCGTCCTCGACTGTGGCGACCCGAAGTTCCAAGGCCATGCCGCAGATCGGACAGGCCCCGGGCGCAGCGCGAACGATCTGCGCGTGCATGGGGCAGACGTACTGCGGCGCCGAGTCCGTCGACGCAGGCTTGACCGCGACGACCGGACCCACCTTGGGTTCGACGAGGGTTGCGGCAGCACTCATGGAGTCACGTTGGCGATTGCATGGTGACCTTCAGGCCGCCTTCCAGCCCGGTATCTCGTCGACCGGAATGC
>CAIWPS010000812.1 GCA_903914615.1 uncultured beta proteobacterium
CGAAGGCGTGCCCTACGTGCACCGCGCCGTCGACGACGACGACAAGGCCGGCGACATCGTCGTCAAGGTCATCGACAACGCCGTGGCCGCCATGCTGCGCTACCGCAACGCCGCGGCCTCGCAGGCGGTGGAGCGCGCGGTGGCTGCGCTGGCCGATGCCGGCCGCACGGGCCGGCGCATCGAGTTCTACGGCGTCGGCAATTCGGGCATCGTGGCGCAGGATGCGCAGCACAAGTTCTTCCGCCTGGGCGTCAGCGCCGCGGCCATCAGCGACGGCCATGTGCAGGTGATGAGTGCGACCATGCTCAGGCCCGGCGACTGCGCGGTGATCATCAGCAACTCGGGCCGCAGCCGCGACCTGCTGGACGTGGCCGGCATCGCGCGCAAGAAGGGCGCCATGGTCATCGCCATCACGGCCAGCGGTTCGCCACTGGCACGCGAGGCCCAGCAGGCCAGCGGCGGGCTGCTGCTGGCCGCCGACCACCCCGAGGACGCCGACCGCTACAGCCCCATGGTGTCGCGGCTGTTGCACCTCTTGATCATCGACATCCTGACCACCGGCGTGGCGCTGCGCCTGGGCTCGGCGCAGCTGCGGCCGATGCTGCAGGAGATCAAGAAGAACCTGCGCCTGAAGCGCTACGCCTTGGCCGAAGCGCCCGCCAGCGACAGCAGCTCTTCGACGCCGTAGAGCCGAGCCAGCTCGGCCAATTGCGCCGGCGCACCCACAACTTCGAAGCCGCGGCCGGCGGCCTGCGCCAGGCGGTGCCCCTGCAGCAGCAGCGACAGCGTCGAGCTGTCGCAGTCCTTGAGCTTGGAGCAGTCGATGCGCAGCGCGCCGCTGCCTTCGGCCAGCGCCGCCGGCAGTTGGTCGGCGAGCGCGGCCGCGTGCTCGAGGGTGGCGTTCTCAGGCAGCTGCATGGTGGAATCAGACGGGCGCCGGTCCGCCCGAAGCCAATGTGCGCCCCCTCAGGGGGCAGCGCAGGCGCGCAGCGACAAGCGTGGGGGCAGACATCAGGACTTCGCCTTGTTGCGCTCGACGAGGGCGTTGATGAGGCCGTCGATGCCCCCCTTGCCGAGCTCGGCGGCGAACTGCGAGCGGTAGTTCTGCACCAGCCAGATGCCGCCGACGTTGACGTCGATGATCTTCCAGGCCCCACCTGACGAATCAGCGAACTTGTCCAGCCGGTAGTCGAGCTTGATGGGCTCGCCCGAGCCCCGCACCTCGGTCTGCACCACGACCTGCGTGCTGCCCGCGACCGGCAGCGTCTTCGTGATCTCGACCTTCTGGTCCTTCACCTGCTGCAGCGCGCCGGAGTACAGGCGCAGCAGCAGGACCTTGAACTCGGTCTGCAGCTTGCCGCGCTGCTCGGGCGTGGCGCTGCGCCACTGCACGCCGACGGCGGAACGCGTGGCGACCTCGAAGTTCACGCTGGGCATGACCTTGCTGTCGACCAGCGCCGAGATGCGGCCGAAGTCGCCGGCCTGGATGGCCTTGTCGGCCTTGGCGGCCTCGATGACGTCGACCGAGATCTGCTTGACCAGCGCGTCGGGGGCGACTTCCGCGTGCGCGGTGGCGGTGGCGGCGATGCCCAGCAGCAGCGACAGTGAGCAGAGCATTTTCTTCAGCATGTTCTTCCTTCCAAGGGGCGGCGAGTGGGCCGCCCACCCATAACGCGGCAGCGGGCCCGGCGGTTCACTTCGCGGCCGCAGAGGCGGCCGGCGCCGGGGCCGATGCGGCGGACGAAGCCGATGCTGCCGCTGCCGATGCCGACCCCGCGGCGGGCTTGGCCGCCACGGGGTCGGCACCATCGTCCTCGAAGCTGTCCATCGGCGGCGCGCCGTCGTAGACCGCATCGCGACGCCGCGACAGGTAGGCATCGCGCAGGAAGCTGTACTTGTCCAGCGCCACCTGGTCGAGCAGCGCGCCGGCCGAGAGCAGGTTGCTGCGGGTGTTGACGGCATCGACCACGGTCACGGTGTCGCGGCCGGTGGCCGTCGGCGGTAGCCTGGACGGCCCGACGTAGACATCGGCCACGAGGCCGATGCCGTCGCGGATGTTGGACGGGCCGAAGAAGGGCAGCACCAGGTAGGGGCCGGTGCCGATGCCCCAGTGGCCGAGCGTGAGGCCGAAATCGGTGGGGCGCTTGCTCAGGCGCATTTCGGTGGCCGGGTCAAGCAGGCCGCCGAGGCCGAAGAAGGTGTTGGTCAGCACCCGCATGCCCATCTCCAGGCCGACCTCGACCTTGCCTTGAAGCAGGTGGTTGGCCGCCGACCAGGCATCGCGGATGTTGCCCAGCACGTTGTCGATGCCCTGGCGTACGAGGTGGGGCACGACGTCGCGGTAGGTCTGCGCCACCGGCTTGAGCACCGCGGTGTCAATGGCGTCGTTGAAGGCGTAGACCTTGCGGTTCCAGTTCTCCCACGGGTCGACCGGGTTCGCGGCCGCGGGCATGGTCGCTGCCGCAGCGCCCGGCGCCGCCGGCGGCGCCGAAGCGCAGGCCGCCAGGGCGGCGAGGGCGGCTGCGGCGAGCGCGCGTGCAAGCACGCGCG
>CAIWPS010000813.1 GCA_903914615.1 uncultured beta proteobacterium
CTCGGCCGGCACCTCGGCGGCTTGAGCCACCTTGCGCGCGGCGCGCTTGCGCGGGGCGGCTGCGGTCCCTTCCGCCGCGGCCTTCCTGGCCGCTGGCGTCTTCTTCGCCGCCGCCGGCTTGGCCGCGGCCTTGGTCGTCGCGGTCTTGCGTGCCGTCTTGCGCGCCGGCGTGGCGCGGCCAGCCGCGGCCTCGGACTTGCGGTGCTCGAGCACCGTGTAGTCGTCGTACACGCCCTGCGTTTCCTGCCCGGTCTTGCCGTGCTGGCCGATGCCGCGCACGACGCAGCCCTTCTCGCGCAGGCGCTGCACCAGCGGCGCGAAGTCGGAGTCCGACGAGGCGATGACGACGACGTCGGGCCGCTCGGCCAGCACGAGGTCGATGGCGTCGACGGCCATCGCGATGTCGGTGCTGTTCTTGCCCGCCGCCAGGTTGACCATGGGCTTGATGCCCAGGTGCTTGAAGACTGCCTGGTTGGCCACCGCGCTCTCGGCCGTGCAGTAGGCGCGGCGCACATGCAGGCCGCCGTGCTGGTTCAGCAGCAGGCGCACGGCCTGCTCCATGACGTCGACGGAGATGTTGTCGGCGTCGATCAGCAGCATCACGCGTTCGGTGCTCACGCCGGCACCCCAGGCGCGGCGCGCGGTCCGGCCAGGCGGGAGTTCGCACCCGGGTCACCCTCGTTGCTCATGCTAGTTTCCAGTTCAGTGTCTCGCCGCCACGCAGCGGCTTGATGAGCGCGTCGCCGAAGGGCAGCGTCTCGGGAAGGGCCCAGGCCTCGCGGCGCAGGGTCAGGTGGCCGCTGTTGCGCGGCAGGCCGTAGAAGTCCGGGCCGTGGAAGCTGGCGAAGGCCTCCAGGCGGTGCAACGCGCCGGCGGCCTCGAAGGCCTCGGCGTAGAGCTCCAGCGCCGCCGGCGCGGTGTAGCAGCCGGCACCGCACACCGACTGCTCCTTCAGCGCCGCCGCGTGCGGCGCGCTGTCGGTGCCGAGGAAGAAGCGCGGGCTGCCCGAGATGGCTGCCTGCACCAGCGCCAGGCGGTGGCGCTCCTTCTTCAGCACCGGCAGGCAGTAGTAATGCGGCCGCAGCCCGCCCAGGAAGAGCGCGTTGCGGTTGTAGAGCAGGTGGTGGGCCGTGATCGTCGCCGCCGTCGGGCCATCGGCCTGCGCCACGTACGCTGCGGCCTCGGCCGTGGTGATGTGTTCGAAGACCACCTTCAGCGCCGGGAAGTCGCGCCGCAGCGGCTGCATCACGCGGTCGATGAAGACGGCCTCGCGGTCGAAGATGTCGATCGCGGGGTCGGTGACCTCGCCGTGCACAAGCAGCGGCAGGCCTTCGCGCTGCATCGCCTCCAGCGTCGGGTAGGTCTTGCGGATGTCGGTGACGCCGGCGTCGCTGTGCGTCGTCGCACCCGCGGGATAGAGCTTGAGCGCCACCACGCCGGCCTGCCGGGCGCGCCGGATCTCGTCGGGCGGGGTCCCGTCGGTCAGGTACAGCGTCATCAGCGGCAGGAAGTCGGCGCCTGCGGGCAAGGCGGCTCGGATGCGCGCCGCATAGGCCATCGCCGCCGCCGCGGTCGTCACCGGCGGCCGCAGGTTGGGCATGACGATGGCCCGCGCGAACTGCCGCGCCGTCGCCGGCAGCACGGCGGCGAGGGCGGCGCCGTCGCGCAGGTGCAGGTGCCAATCGTCGGGGCGGGTGAGTGTGAGGGTCTGCATGGGCTGGCGTTGCCGACCGGGCGCTGATCGACAGCGCGCCGGTTCCGGGACCGCGCATTGTGGCCGAGTGGGGCAGCGCTTCCTTCGGGTCGCGGCGCGGCGACGGCGCGAGGCAGGCGCAGGCACCAGGCGGGAAACCGTGCCCCTTGAATCGGGGGGTCGGCCTGGCCCCGACCCAAGGGCTTTATGGCATCGTTATTGCACGACGACCGCGAGGCAAAGAAATGCGTCTGCGTGCACCGCCATGGTGACGCGGCCGCCTCCGCGCTGCCGGTCGACCTCGGCTCGAGGACCTCACTCTCATTCCCTTGGAAGGCAACCCACCGTGCTTCAAACCAGTAAACCCTTCGCGCGCACGCTGCTGGCCGCCGGCGCGCTGCTGGCGCTGACGCTCTCGGCGCAGGCGACGACGATCTACACCGGCAGCATGACCATCACGGCCGGCAGTCCGACACAGCTCGGGCGGCTCTCGCGCAGCACCACCAACCAGCCCACTGACTGGTCAGGCTCTCGCGGCTGGCTGGGCGTCATCAACACCACCACGAGCTACCAGTACACGACGCTGGACCTCAACATCGCGGCGCTGGAAGCCGGCTACAGCTACGGCCAGTACCTGCAGATCACCATCGACAGCACCTCGGCCAACACCTTCCTGGCCGGCTACCTGAACACCTACGACACCTCCAGCGCCGCCAACTGGCAAGCCACCTGGCTGGGCGATGCCGGCAACAGCGGCAACCTGTTCACCAACGACCCGCGCAGCTTCCAGGTCACGGTGGGCAGCGGCAACCACCTGCTGCTGGTGCTCAACGAGACCAGCGGCACCGGCCTGGGCCTGAACCAGCTCGCCGGCATCACCGTCGAGGCCTTCACCGACACCAGCTACACCGACCTGCCCGCCGCCGTGCCCGAGCCCGGCAGCTGGGCGCTGATGGCCGCCGGCCTGCTGGCCGTGACGGCGCTGAAGCGCCGCCGCGCGGCCTGAGAACCCCAACGCGGCAGCCGGCGCCCTGCGCGCCCTGCCCTGCGAACAACATGCCAAGAGGAAAACCGATGACCATCTCCAGCAAGATCAAGGGCATCAGCCGCCGCGCCGTCGGCCAGCTGCTGCTGACCGCCGTGGCTGCGGCCTGCCTGCCCGCACAGGCGCAGGTCCGTGGGCGCCCCGTTGCCGCACCGCAGCCGCTGCTGCAACCGTCCGCGATGGCCCAGGTGAGTGCGCTGCTGCAGGAAAAGGAAGCACGCAGCGCCAGCCAGCAGAAGCTCGACTCGCAGCTCTGGTATGCGCTGCAGGCCTCGCGCGGACTCGCGCTCGACGGACTGGACGAGGTCTATGCCAGCGCCCAGGCCGCCGTCGCGCCCGACGCCACCGGCCAGATCAGCGTCGACATCACCGCGCGCGTCAACGACCGCCTGCTGGCCCAGATCAAGGCCATGGGCGGGGTGCTCGGCTTCGTGTCGGCCGAGCATCGCGCCATCCGGGCGACGCTGCCGCTGTCGGCCGTCGAGGCCCTGGCTGCCAATGCCCTGGTGCAGCGCATCGAGCCGGCGGCCCAGTTCACCACCAACGTCGGCGCCATCACCGGCCAGGGCACCATCGCGCACAAGGCCAAGCAGGTCGTGGCGGGCGGCTACACCGGCGCCGGCGTGACCGTGGGCGTGATGTCGGACACCGTGGGCATCACCGCCGCCAGCGACCAGCTCGCGCCGCTGATCGCCAGCGGTGACCTGCCCGCCGGCACCATCGCCGTGCCCGGCCAGGACGGCGGCGCCGGCACCAGCGAAGGCACGGCGATGATGGAGATCGTCGCCGACATCGCCCCCGGCGCGAAGATCGTGTTCGCCACCGCCAACGGCGGCCAGGCCAACATGGCCAACAACATCCTGACGCTGCGCAACGTCTACAACTGCGACATCATCGTCGACGACGTGTCCTACTTCGCCGAGGGCGCCTTCCAGGACGGCCCGATCGCGCAGGCCATCAACACCGTGGTCGCCGGCGGCGCCATGTACTTCTCGTCGGCCGGCAACAGCGGCAACGTCACCAACGGCACCTCGGGCACCTGGGAAGGCGACTTCAAGGCTGGCGCCGCCAGTGCTTCGCCGCTGCCGCTGGGCTACACGCTGCACGACTTCGGCACCGCCCAATACTACGACGCGCTGACGGTCGCCTCGACCTACATCGACCTGAAGTGGTCCGACCCGCTGGGCGCATCGACGAACGACTACGACCTGTTCGTCGTCAACGCTGCCGGCACGACGGTGCTGTGCGCCTCGACGACCGTGCAGAACGGCACCGTGGACCCGCTGGAGGCCTGCTACAGCACCAGCCGGCCCGTGGGCTCGCGCATCATGGTGGCGCAGAAGGCGGGCGCCGCCCAGCGCGCCATCCGCGTGGACACCCACCGCGGCGCCTTGACCATCGCCACCAACGGCTCGACCTTCGGCCACAACGCGGCCGCCAGCACCATGACGGCGGCGGCGGTGTACTGGGGCGCGGCCAGGACCGGCTCCAAGCCCTTTGTCGGCGGCGCCACCAACCCGACCGAGACCTTCAGCTCCGACGGCCCGCGCAAGATCTTCTACAACCCGGACGGCACGCCCATCACGCCGGGCAACCTGCTCTTCGGCACCAACGGCGGCACCACGCTGGCCAAGCCCGAGCTCTCCGCCGCCGACGGCAACTTCTCCAGGACGCCAGGGTTCCTGCCCTTCTTCGGCACCTCGGCCGCAGCGCCGCATGCGGCCGCGGTGGCGGCGCTCGTCAAGTCGGCGCGCCCCGACTACACCGCGGCGCAGGTGCTGACGGCGATGAAGGCGACGGCGCTGGACATCCGCGCCCCGGGCACCGACCAGGACTCGGGCGTCGGCATCGTCATGGCCTGGGAAGCCGTGCAGTACGCGCTGACGCACTGAGCTGCCACCTTCCCCGCAACGCAAAGGGCGCCCCGAGGGGCGCCCTTGTTCTTGGCGGTGCCGGCTTCAGTGCTGCAGGATCTTGGACAGGAAGTCCTTGGCCCGCGGCGAGCGCGCGTCGGGGTTGCCGAAGAAGTCCTCCTTGCGGCAGTCCTCGACGATCCTGCCCGCGTCCATGAAGATGACGCGGTGGCTGACCTTCTTCGCGAAGCCCATCTCGTGGGTCACGCACATCATCGTCATGCCTTCCTGGGCCAGCTGCACCATCACGTCCAGCACCTCGCCCACCATCTCGGGGTCCAGGGCGCTGGTGGGCTCGTCGAAGAGCATCACGATGGGGTCCATGCTGAGCGCGCGGGCGATGGCCACGCGCTGCTGCTGGCCGCCCGAGAGCTGGCCGGGGAACTTGTCCTTGTGCACCATCAGGCCGACGCGGTCGAGCATCTTCAGGCCGCGCGCAAGCGCCTCGTCCTTGCTGCGGCCCAGCACCTTGATCTGCGCCAGGGTCAGGTTCTCTGTCACGCTCAGGTGCGGGAAGAGTTCGAAGTGCTGGAACACCATGCCGACGCGCGCGCGCAGCTTGGGCAGGTCGGTCTTGGGGTCGCTGATGCTGATGCCGTCGACCGTGATGTCGCCCTTCTGGAAAGGCTCCAGGGCGTTGACGGTCTTGATCAGCGTGCTCTTGCCCGAACCCGAGGGGCCGCAGACGACGACCACCTCGCCCTTGCTGATGGCCGTGCTGCAGTCGGTCAGCACCTGGAAGCTGCCGTACCACTTGCTGACGTTGTCGATCTTGATCAAGGCGGGCTCCCGCTCAGCGGATGATGGCGATGCGCTTCTGCAGCTGGCGCACGAGCATGCTCAGGCCGAAGCAGATGACGAAGTAGACGACGGCGGCGACGAGGTAGGTCTCGACCGGGCGGTTGAAGTTCTTGCCCGCGATCTCGAAGCCCTTGAGCAGGTCGTAGGCGCCGATGGCGTAGACCAGCGAGGTGTCCTGGAACAGGATGATGGTCTGCGTCAGCAGCACCGGCAGCATGTTGCGGAAGGCCTGCGGCAGGATGATGAGCTGCATCGTCTGCGCGTAGCTCATGCCCACCGCGTAGCCGGCATGGACCTGGCCCTTGGGCACGCTCTGGATGCCGGCACGCATGATCTCGCTGTAGTAGGCGGCCTCGAACAGCGTGAAGGTGATCATCGCCGAGAACTCGGCACCCAGCGGACGGCCTGTGAGCAGCGGGATGAGGAGGAAGAACCACAGGATCACCATCACCAGCGGGATGCTGCGCATGGTGTTGACGTAGGCCGCCGCCGGCAGCACCAGGAAGCTGCGGCCCGACAGGCGCATCAGCGCCAGCGCCGTGCCCAGCACGATGCCGCCGACCATCGCCACCAGCGTCAGCTGGACCGAGAAGAAGAAGCCCTTGACGACGAAGCTGGAGATGACGCCCCAGCTCAGGAACGTGAAGTCGAGGTTCAGGTTCAAGTCACTTGCCCCCGATCATGCCGGGCACCCGCACGCGGTTCTCGATGAACAGCGCCAGCCGGTTGATGGCGAAGGCCGAGATGAAGTACAGGCCCGTCACCGCGAGGTAGATCTCGATGTTGCGCGAGGTCTCCTCGCCCGCCTGCATCGCGAACATCGTCAGCTCGGCGATGCTCACCGCGAAGGCCACCGACGAGTTCTTGACGATGTTCATGCTCTCGCTGGTGAGCGGCGGGATGACGATGCGGAAGGCCATCGGCAGCAGCACGTAGCGGTAGGTCTGCGGCAGCGTCAGGCCCATCGCCAGGCCGGCGTAGCGCTGGCCCTTGGGCAGCGCCTGGATGCCGGCCTTGACCTGCTCGGAAATGCGCGCCGAGGTGAAGAAACCCAGGGCGAAGACCACCAGCACGAAGCTGGGCACGCCGCGCAGGCTGATGAAGATGGACGGGATGACGTGGTACCAGAGGAAGATCTGCACCAGCAGCGGGATGTTGCGGAACAGCTCGGTCCAGGCATTGCCCAGCGCGACCAGCCACCGGTTCGGCGCGGTGCGGAAGATGCCCATCAGCGAGCCCACCACCAGCGCCACGACCAGCGCCAGCACGGCCACCGACAGCGTCCAGCCCCAGGCCTTGAAGATCCAGTTCAGGTAGGTGTAGTCGGCACCGCGGCCGAAGCAGCCGGCGACGATGTCGCCGCTGGTCGTTTCCTTGCAGAAGACTTCCCAGTCCCAGGCCAAGCTCACCTCTCGCGGTCAGGGTTCAGACCGGCCCGCGCGCTGCGGCGGGCCGGAGCGGCTTTGGCCGCGTCACTTCTTGGCGTAGTCCTCGACCGGCTTGTCGTTGGGATGGGCCCAGGCGTACTTGGTGGCCTCGCTGGCCGGCAGGCCGACCGGCGTGTTGGCCGGCGGGATGGGCCGCACGAACCACTTGTCGTAGAGCTTGGCGATCTCGCCCGACTTCATCATGGCCTCGATGCTGTCGTCCACCGCCTTCTTGAAGGCTGGGTCGTCCTTGCGCAGCATGATGGCGATGGGTTCGACCGAAAGCACCTCGCCGACGATCTTGTAGTCGGCCGGGTTCTTGGACTTGGCGATGTTGCCGGCCAGGATCTGGCCGTCCATCACGAAGGCGTCGGCGCGGCCCGATTCGAGCAGCAGGAAGCTGTCGGCGTGGTCCTTGCCGAAGACTTCCTTGAAGTCCACGCCATTGGCGCGTTCGTGCTTGCGCAGCAGCTGCACGCTGGTGGTGCCGGTGGTGGTGGCGACGTTCTTGCCATTGAGCTGCGCGATGCTGGTGATGCCCGAGTTGGCCTTCACCGCGATGCGCACCTCCTCGACGTAGGTGGTGACGGCGAAGCTCACGTCCTTCTGCCGCGTGGCGTTGTTGGTGGTGCTGCCGCATTCGATGTCGACGGTGCCGTTCTGCACCAGCGGGATGCGGTTCTGCGAGGTCACCGGCTGGTACTTGATTTCCATCTTCGCCAGGCCGAGCTTCTTCTGGATGTCGGCCAGGACGCGCTGGCAGATCTCGACGTGGAAGCCGGCGTACTTGCCGTCGCCCAGGGTGTAGGACAAGGCGCCCGAGGACTCGCGCACGCCCATCGAGGCGGTGCCGCTCTCCTTGATCTTGCCCAGCGTGTCGGCCTGGGCCAGACCGGTGGCCAGCAGCGCGGCCACGGCGGCGGCGAACAACGACATCTTCATGGAATCTCCTTCTGGATTTGTGGGGCTTGCGGGTGGGTCATTCTAGGAATCGCGGCCGTGCCACCGACCGAGAGGAAGCCCGCGCTTGGCGCCCGCTGCGGATGCAAGCCCCGGGCCAAGCCGAGGGCACCGCGGCGGGGCGCTGGCCGCGCAATGTAGCTGCGCGGCGGCGCGCCGGCCATGCCGATGCACTCGGCCGTCATGCCGGCCGTGCATACGGCCCTAGGGTTGACCCTGGGCGCCGAGAAAGTCCCACAGCGCCTGCACGGCCGGCTTGCGGTGCCTGGCGGTCTCGGGGCGCTCGCGGTAGATGCGCACTTCCATCGTCAGCGTCAGCACGCCGGGCGGTGCCGCGGCCACCAGCCGGCGCGCCTTGAGTTCCTTGCGCACGGAGCTGTACGGCAGGAAGGCCAGCCCGTGGCCTTCCAGCGCCATCGCCTTCAGGCCCTCGGCCATGTCGGTCTCGTAGATGGGGTCCAGGTGCAGCGGCTCGCCGGCCTGCTTCAGGATGACCTCGACCAGGCGCGCCATGTAGGCGCCCGAGGCGTAGCTCAGGAAGGGTACGCGGCGGCCCGGCCGGCCGGGCAGGCCGAACATCGGCGCACCCTCGGGCCCGGCCTTGGCATAGGGCGCCAGCGTCTCGTGGCCCAGGCTCAGCATCTCGTAGCGCTCGGCCGCCAGCTGCAGCGGCTGGCTGGGGTGGTGGTAGGCGATGAGCAGGTCGCAACCGCCTTCGGTGAGGCGCAGCACGGCGTCGTGGACGTTCAGGGCCGTGAGCCGGCTCTTGACCGCGCCGAAGCCCGGCCGCAGGTCCATCAGCCAGTGCGGGAAGAAGGTGAAGGCCAGCGTGTGCGGCACCGCGAACTCGATCATGTCCTGGCCCGACGCCTGATGGCTGCGCATGAGGTTGCGCGTGGCCTGCAGCGCCTCCAGCATCTCCAGCGCCTGGGCGTGGAAGGTCTCGCCGGCCGGGGTCAGGCGCGTGGGGTAGGAAGAGCGGTCGACGAGGTCGATGCCGGCCCAGGCCTCCAGCGCCTGGATGCGGCGCGAGAACGCCGGCTGCGTCACATGCCGCAGTTGCGCCGAGCGCGAGAAGCTGCGCGTCTCGGCGAGGCTCACGAAGTCTTCGAGCCACTTGGTGTCCACGGCCGGCAGTGTATCGGCGGCACCGGGGCGGCCGCCTCGGGGCTGGCCCTCAGCCGTCCTGCCCGCTCTGCTGCAGCCGCCACATCTCGGCGTAGCGGCCGTTCTTCGCCAGCAGCTCGGCATGCGGGCCGCGCTCGACGACTCGGCCGGCCTCGAGCACGACGATCTCGTGGGCGTCGACCACCGTGCTCAGCCGGTGCGCGATGACCAGGGCCGTCTTGCCCTGCGACACGCTCTTCAGCTCGGCCTGGATGGCGCGCTCGTTGGCCGAGTCGAGTGCCGAGGTGGCCTCGTCGAAGATCAGCACCGGCGGGTTCTTCAGCAGCGTGCGCGCGATCGCCACGCGCTGCTTCTCGCCGCCCGAGAGCTTCAGCCCGCGCTCGCCGACCATCGTCTCGTAGCCCTTGGGCGTGGCGCTGATGAAGGCGTGGATATGGGCGGCGCTGGCCGCCGCGACGACCTCGTCGTGGCTGGCGCCGGGGCGGCCGTAGGCGATGTTGTATTCGACCGTGTCGTTGAACAGCACCGTGTCCTGCGGCACGATGCCGATCGCCGCGCGCAGGCTGCTCTGCGTCACGCTGCGCAGCTCCTGGCCGTCGATGGTGATGGCGCCTTCGTTGATGTCGTAGAAGCGGTAGAGCAGCCGCGCCAGCGTGCTCTTGCCGGCACCTGAAGGCCCGACCACCGCCACCGTCTTGCCCGGCGGGATCTCGAAGCTGACGTCGTGCAGGATGGGCCGCGAGGGGTCATACGCAAAGCTCACGTGCTCGAAGCGCACATGCCCCTGCGTCACCACCAGCGGCTTGGCGCCGGGCAGGTCGTCGACCTCGCGGTTGCGTTCCAGCAGCGCGAACATCTTGTCCAGGTCGGTCAGCGCCTGCTTGAGCTCGCGGTAGATCACGCCCAGGAAGTTCAGCGGGATGTAGAGCTGGATCATGAAGGCGTTGATCATCACCAGGTCGCCCAGCGTCAGCCGGCCTTCGGTGACGCCCAGCGTGGCGCGCCACAGCATGGCCACCAGCGCCACCGCGATGATCATCTGCTGCCCGGTGTTGAGCAGGCTCAGCGTGGTCTGGCTCTTCAGGCTGGCGCGGCGCAGACCCTCCAGGTTCTCGTCGTAGCGGCGGGCCTCGAAGTCCTCGTTGTTGAAATACTTCACCGTCTCGTAGTTCAGCAGCGAATCGATGGCGCGGCTGTGCGCGGTGGAGTCCATCTCGTTCATCTGCTTGCGGAACTTCGTGCGCCACTCCGTCACCGAGATGGTGAAGCTGATGTAGAAGACCAGCGCGGCGATGGTGATCCAGGCGAACCAGGCGTCGAACTTCACCGCCAGCAGCGTCAGCACCAGGCCGACCTCGATCAGCGTCGGGAAGATGCTGTAGAGCGAGTACGAGATCAGCGAATGCACGGCGCGCGTGCCGCGCTCGATGTCGCGCGTCATGCCGCCGGTCTGGCGTTCGAGGTGGAAGCGCAGGCTCAGGGCGTGCAGATGGCGGAAGACCTGCAGGCTGATGCTGCGCGAGGTGCCCTCGGTGGCCTTGGCGAAGATGAGTTCGCGCAGCTCGGTGAACAGCGACGTGGACAGCCTCAGCGCGCCGTAGGCCACCACCAGGCCCGCGGGCACCACCAGCAGCGCCGCCGGGTCGCCGGGCTTGAACGACAGCGCGTCGACCAGGCGCTTGAGCAGCACCGGCACGGCCACGTTGGCGACCTTGGCGCCGACCAGGAAGCCCAGCGCCAGGCCGACGCGCCAGCGGTAGTTCCACAGGTAGGGCAGCAGCTTGGCCAGCGTGGCCCAGTCGGAGCGCTGGTGTAGGGTGGCGGCGGCCGTGGGCGCCGGGGCGGGGCGGGCCATTCCGCTAGCGTGGCTGTGCATGGGTGGGTTCAGGCTTCCTTGCGCAAGACGATGTGGCGGTAGCCGATGAGGCCCAGCGCGGTGGCGCTGCGCATCAGGTAGCCGGCGAGGACGTTGCGGCCGCGCATGGGGCTGCGCCGCGCCAGCGCACGCCGGCCCAGCCACGGGAAGCGGATGACGGCGCCGGTGACGCGTTCCAGCCTGCGCAGGCTGGGCATCACCTGCTCGTCAAGTGCGGCCAGGGTGGTGCATTGCAAGCCGGCACCGCGGGCGATGCCGACCAGCTCCTCGGCGACCTGGAAGGCGTCGAAGGCCATGCCCTTGGCGACCAGTTCCACCGCCAGCGCCTCGTCGGCGCTGAGCGAAGCGCGCGACCGCACCAGGTAGCCGTCGAAGAGCGTGAACTCGCCGCCCGGGCGCAGCACGCGCGCCACCTCGGCCAGGGCGCCCGGCAGGTCGCGGGCGTAGCAGAAGGCCTCGACGCAGAAGACCTGGTCGAAGCTGGCCGCGGCATAGGGCAGGCGGTGGAAGTCGCCCTGCGTCAGCGTGACGTTGGCCAGGCCGGCGCGGCGCACGCGCTCGGCGGTGATGCCCAGGTGCGCCGGCGTGAGGTCGATGCCGGTGAAATGCGTGCCCGGGTGGCGCTGCGCCAGCCAGGCCAGGTTGAAGCCCTGGCCGAAAGCCAGTTCCAGCACGGCCGCCGGCGGCGTGGCCCAGCCGCGCTCCATCAGCCGCGGCTGGCCGTAGAAGCCGTCGGGGTCGAAGCGGTCGCCGTCGTTCAGCGCCATGTGGCAGGCGCCTTCTGCCGAGTGGTACTTGCGGAAGGCGTCGTGGCAGCGCTCGTAATACTCCACCACCTGCGCCGCGCCCAGCGCCTCGCGCTGGAGGGCGTCGAGTGCGAACACGCGCTCGAGCTTGCGCAGGCGGCGCGACAGGCCGACCTGCTCGCGGTCCCGGGACGGCAGGCCTGCGCCAGCGGCTACAGTGGGGAAGAACGGCATACGGCGATTGTCGCCGCGCTGCCTGCTTCGAGAGGCCCTGCATGCCCGACCCCCTGCCCCAGCCCCACCCGCACAGCGTACTGTCGCCGCTGACCCTCCCCGGCGACCGCGAACTGGTGCTGCGCGTGATGCCGCTGCCGGCCGACGTCAACGCCAACGGCGACATCTTCGGCGGCTGGATCATGGCCCAGGTGGACCTGGCCGGCGCCGTGCTTCCCAGCCGCATCGCCAAGGGGCGCATCGCCACCGTGGCCGTCAATCAGTTCATCTTCAAGCAGCCGGTGAGCCTTGGGGACCTGCTGAGCTTCTACGCCCGCGTCACGCGCATCGGCAACACCAGCATCAGCGTGCACGTGGAGGTCTATGCCGAGCGCAACCCGGCCAACCTGCATGTGGTGAAGGTCACCGAGGCCGACCTGACCTACGTCGCCATCGACGCCCAGGGCCAGCCGCGGCCGGTGCCGCGCTGAACCCGCGCTAGCGCCCCACCCGGCGGCGGCGCCAGGACAGCAGCGCCAGGCCCGCGGCCAGCAGCGCCGCGGGCGCGGGTTCGGGCACCGGGCTCAGCGAGACGAAGCCCAGCGACGAGACCGAGGTGCCGCGTGAACTGTCGTCGCCGAAGAAGAGGAAGTTGGGCGTGGTGTAGGGCGCGCCGCCGGGCGTGTAGTCCTGCATCGAACCGGTGAGCAGGGTGCTGCCGCCGCTGGAGAGCAGGTACTGCTGGTTGGCCACCGTGAGCGTGTAGGTGCGCAGCGCCGCGGTGGTGTCGATGGCGACGTCGTTGCCGTGGATGAAACGGTCGGCCTGCGTGGCGTCGTAGTACGGCACCCAGATGTCGCTGGTCCAGAAGTCGAGCTCGACCGCCTTCGTCGGGTCGGCTCCGACCACCACCAGCGAGAAGCCGGCGCGATTGGCGCTGCTGTGGGTCTCGCCCTGCAGCTGCAGGCTGAACGAGACCTGGAAGCCGGTGGCGGTGTTCAGCGGCTGCGGGCTCACCAGGGCGTTGCCGAAGTAGCTGACGCCGGCGCCGGTGGTGTCCAGCGTGTACAGGCCGCCGGCCACGCCTTGGGTGGCCGCAGCGCCGATGGCCAGGGTGGTCCAGCCCTGCGCCGTCGGCAGCGTGCCGGCCGTGGCGTCGTAGAGCGTGGCCGCTGCGGCCGGGCCGGCGACGCCGCAGGCCAGGGCCGCAGCAAGGGTCAGGCGGTGCAGCATCGTCATGGCGGGCTCTCGGTGCGTGGCGCGGGCGCTCATGCTGGCATGCGCCGGCGGCCGATGTCCAGCGCCCCGGCACTGCGCCGTCCTTCGGTCAGTCGACGAAGAAGTCGGGGATGAAATTCTTCGTGCCCGGTACCACCGAGTAGCGGTCGAGGTCGGTCACGCCATGGCTCGCGAGCAGTTCGTCGTCGATGTAGAAGTTGCCCGTGGTGGTTCGGGACTCGCTGGTGAGGATGAGGTAGGCCGCATCGGCCAGGATCTCGGGCTTGCGGCACAGGTTCAGGTCGACGCCCGGAATCATCTGCAGCGCCGCCGTGGCGATGGCCGTGCGCGGCCACAGGCTGTTGACGCCGATGCCGTGCGGGCGGAACTCGCCGGCGTGGCCCAGCGTGCATTCGCTCATGCCGTACTTGGCCATCGAGTAGGCCACGTGGCCCTTGAACCAGTGCTCGCGCATCGACAGCGGCGGGCTCATGTTCAGCACATGCGGGTTGCGGCCGGCCTGGGCGCTCTTGATGAGCTCGGGCAGGCAGGCCTGGGTGCAGCAGTAGGTGCCGCGCACGTTGACGCCGAACATCAGGTCGAAGCGCTTCATCGGCGTCGCCGGCGTCGGCGTCAGGCTGATCGCGCTCGCATTGTTGACGAGGATGTCGATGCCGCCGAAGCGCGCCACCGCGGCCTGCACGGCGGCGGCGACGGCAGCCTCGTCGCGGATGTCGGTCTGCACCGCCAGCGCCTGGCCGCCGGCGGCCTCGACCTCGGCGGCCGCGCTGGACAGCGTGCCGGGCAGCTTGGGGTTGGGCTCGGTGGTCTTGGCGATGAGCACGATGTTGGCCCCGTCGGCCGCCGCTTTCTTGGCGATGGCCAGGCCGATGCCGCGGCTGGCGCCGGTGATGAAGAGGGTCTTGCCCTGCAGGCTGCGCGTGCTCATGGGGATGCGTCCTTGGGGATGTGCGGCCACACGGCGGTGGCGATGTGCTGGGCGATGGCGCTGGCGCAGTAGCGGTAGACCGGCTCGCCGGGGTGGAAGCCGTCGACGGCCAGCACGCCGCGGTTCAGCGTCAGGTCTTCCATGTCGACGCTGCTGACGTCGTCGCGCGTGGCCACCCAGCGTTTGAGCGCCGCGTTGTGGCGCCGCGCATCGGTGCCGGCCACCCAGCGCAGCGGCTGCGGCACGCCGGGCAGGTGGTGGATGGGCGGCAGCGGCGCGAACACCACGTGCCGCACGCCCTGGGCATTGCGCAGGTGGTTGGCGATGGCCTCGCGCGCCGAGACGGCGCGGTGCGAGGGCACCTGGTCGATGACGTCGTTGACGCCGGTGACGACCACCGCCAGGTCGGCCGACGGCGGGTTCTCGCGGCGCAGCAGCTCCAGCGTCTGCGCGGTATTCAGGCCGCTGCGCGCCACCAGCCGCCAGTCGACGCGGGCGGCACAGCCTTCGGCCAGGCGCTCGCTGAGCTGGCCCGCCAGCGCCTCGCGCTGCGAGACCACGCCGACGCCGGCGGCGGAAGAGTCACCGGCGATCAGCACCCGCAGCAGGGGGCCCTTGCCCGTGACGCCGTGGCGCTCGCCCTGCGGCTCGGGCAGCCGCGGCAGGCGCTTGCGCGTCAGCATGGCCTGGCCGACCAGCACCGGCAGGAGCACGAATTTGACCGTCAACGACACGGCAGCCTCGAGCCGAAGCCGGGTCAAAAGCGCGAGAAATCGGGCTTGCGCTTCTGGAAGAAGGCCTGGAAGGCTTCCATCGCCTCGGGGCTCTTCAGGCGGCGGCCAAAAATCTCGCCTTCGGTGCGGATGGTCTGCACGATGGCGGCGTGCTGCGGGCCGCGCAGCAGCTGCTTGGCCTCGCGCACGGCGCCGGGCGGCAGCTGGTTGAAGCGCTCGGCGACGCGACGGGCATGGTTCACCACCTCGCTGGCCGCCAGCACGGCGTTGGCGATGCCGCAGTCCACCGCCTGCTCGGCCGTGAAGGGGTCGCCCAGCAGCAGCTTCTCGGCCGCGCGGCGGTGGCCCATCAGCTGCGGCACGACCAGGCTGGACGCGAACTCGGGCACCAGGCCCAGCGCGACGAAGGGCATGGCCAGCCGCGCGTCGTCGGCGACGTAGACGAAGTCGCAGTGCAGCAGCATCGTCGTGCCGATGCCGATGGCCGCGCCCGTGACCGCCGCCACCACCGGCTTGTCGCAGTCCAGCAAAGCGCGCATGAAGCGGAACACCGGCGAGTCCATCGCGTCGCTGCCCTGGCCCGGGGCGCGGGTCATGAAGTCCTCGATGTCGTTGCCCGAGGTGAAGATGCCGGGCTGGCCGGTGATCAGCACCGCGCGCACCGCCGGGTCGGCCTTGGCGGCGACGAGCGCATCGCTCATCGCCTGGTACATCGCCACGGTGAGGGCGTTCTTCTTCTCGGGGCGCGCGATCTCGATGGTGGCCACGCCGTTCAGGGTGGCGGTCTTGATGCTCATGCGGGCAACTCCTGTTCAGACACGCTCGATGATGCCAGCGGCGCCCTGCCCCATGCCGACGCACATCGTCACCATCCCGTATTTCAGATTGTGGCGATGCAAGGCGTGTACCACCGTCGCCGCGCGGATGGCCCCGGTGGCGCCCAGCGGGTGGCCCAGCGCGATGGCGCCGCCCATCGGGTTGACCTTGGCCGGGTCCAGCCCCAGCGTGTCCAGCACCGCCAGCGACTGCGCGGCGAAGGCCTCGTTGAGCTCGATCCAGCCGATGTCGGCCAGGCTCAGCCCGGCGTAGCGAAGCGCGGCGGGGATGGCCTCGATGGGGCCGATGCCCATCAGCTCGGGCGCGACGCCGCGCGCGGCGTAGCTGACGAAACGGGCCAGCGGCTTCAGGTCGTAGGTGCGGCAGGCGGCTTCACTGGCCAGGATCAGCGCACCGGCGCCGTCGCTGGTCTGGCTGCTGTTGCCGGCCGTGACGCTGCCCTTGGCCGCGAACACCGGCTTGAGCCGGGCCAGACCTTCCAGCGAGGTGTCGGGCCGCGGCCCTTCGTCGATGGCCACGGTGCGGGCCTTCACGTTCACCGAACCGCCGTCCAGGTTCGGCGTGCGCGAGACCACCTGCACCGGCGTCATCTCGTCGGCGAAGGCGCCGGCCGCGATGGCCGCCAGCGCGCGCTGGTGCGACTGCAGCGCGAAGGCGTCCTGGCGCTCGCGGCTGACCTTCCACTGCGCCGCCACCTTCTCGGCCGTCAGGCCCATGCCGTAGGCGATGCCGACGTTCTCGTCGCGGGCGAACACCTCCGGGTTGAAGCTGGGCTTGTTGCCGCCCATCGGCACCAGGCTCATGCTCTCGGCGCCGCCGGCGATCATCACGTCGGCCTCGCCGACGCGGATGCGGTCGGCCGCCATCTGCAGCGCCGTCAGGCCGCTGGCACAGAAGCGGTTGACGGTGACGCCGCCCACCGAATGCGGCAGCCCCGCCAGCACCATCGCGACGCGGGCCATGTTCATGCCCTGCTCGCCCTCGGGGAAGCTGCAGCCGATGATGGCGTCCTCGATCGCCTTGGGGTCCAGCGTCGGCACCTGGGCCAGCGCGCTCTTCACCGCGGCCACCAGCAGGTCGTCGGGCCGCGTGTTGCGGAAGTAACCGCGACCGCTCTTGCCGATGGGGGTGCGCGTGGCGGCGACGATGTAGGCGTCTTGCACTTGCTTGCTCATGATCAGTTCCTCACCGGCTTGCCGGTCTGCAGCATGCCCATGATGCGTTCCTGGGTCTTGGGGTGGTCCAGCAGCGAGCAGAAGCGCTCGCGTTCCAGCGCCATCAGGTAGTCCTCGGTGACGAGGCTGCCGGCGTCGACGTCGCCGCCGCAGACGACCTCGGCGATCAGCGTGCTGATGTGGAAGTCGTGGGCACTGATGAAGCCGCCGTCGCGCATGTTGGCAAGCTGGCCCTTGATGGTGGCGATGCCGTTGCGGCCAGCCACCGGGAAAGGAGCCTTCGTCGGCGGCCGCCAGCCGCTGTCGAACATCGCCCGCGCCTGCGTCAGCGCGACGAAGAGCAGTTCGTCCTTGTGCGGAACGATGACGTCGCCTTCGACGAGGTAGCCGAGCTTGCGGGACTCGATCGCGCTCGTGCCCACCTTGGCCATCGCGGCGTTGGTGAAGCCGTCGGTGGCGAACTTCAGGATGTCGGCGTTGGCGTTGCCCGCGGCGGCCATTTCGGCGGCACGGCGCGCGACATAAGCCAGGCCGCCGCCGCCCGGGATGAGGCCGACGCCGACCTCGACCAGGCCCATGTAGCTTTCCATCGCCGCGACGCGGCGGGCGCTGTAGACCGCGATCTCGCAGCCGCCGCCCAAGGCGATGCCGCGGATGGCGCTGACCACCGGCACCTGGGCGTAGCGCAGGCGCAGCATGGCGTCCTGCAGCTTCTTCTCCTCGGGCGCGATGCCCTTGGAACCCAGCTTCATGAACACCGGCATCATCGATTCGAGGTTGGCGCCGGCCGAGAACACGTCGTCGGGCGACCAGATCACCAGGCCCTTGTAGCCCTGCTCGGCCAGCTCGACGGCCTTGAGCAGGCCTGCGGTGACGGTGTCGCTGATGAGGTGCAGCTTGGCGGTGATGCTGGCGATGAGCACCTCGCCGTCCAGCGTCCAGACGCGGACCTCCTCGTTGCGGAAGACCTCGGAGCCGCTCTTCAGTGCCGGCGTCGCGCCGGCACCCAGAACGTCCTCGGGGAAGAGCTGGCGCTGGTACACGGGCAGCGTGCTGCGTGCGACGCAGGCCTGCTTCGAGGGGCTCCACGAGCCTTGCGGCGTGTGCACGCCGGTGCGGCCGTCGAAGACCCAGTCGGGCAGCGGCGCCTTGCTCAGCGCCTTGCCGGCGTCGATGTCTTCCTTCACCCAGCCGGCCACCTGCTGCCAGCCGGCCTCCTGCCACAGCTCGAAGGGGCCCTGCTTCATGCCGAAGCCCCAGCGCATCGCGAAGTCGATGTCGCGCGCCGTCTCGGCGATGTCGTGCAGGTGCACGGCGGCGTAGTGGAAGGCGTCGCGCAGGATGGCCCACAGGAACTGCGCCTGCGGGTTCGTGCTTTCGCGCAGCAGCTTCAGGCGTTCGGCGGCAGGCTTCTTCAGCATGCGCTCGACGAGGGGCTCGGCCTTGCCACCACCGGCCACGTAGTCGGCCGTGGCCGGGTCCAGGCGCAGGATGTCCTTGCCGACCTTCTTGTAGAAGCCCGCGCCGGTCTTCTGGCCCAGGGCGCCCTTGGCGATCAACGCGGCCAGCACCGGCGGCGTGGCGTAGCTCGGGAAGAACGGATCGTCGGCGAGGTTGTCCTGCAGCGTCCTGATGACGTGCGCCATCGTGTCCAGCCCCACCACATCGGCGGTGCGGAAGGTGCCGCTGCTGGCGCGGCCCAGTTTCTTGCCGGTGAGGTCGTCCACCACGTCGTAGCTCAGGCCGAAGTTCTCGGCCTCCTTCATCGTCGCCAGCATGCCGGCGATGCCGACGCGGTTGGCGATGAAGTTGGGCGTGTCCTTGGCGCGCACCACGCTCTTGCCCAGGC
>CAIWPS010000814.1 GCA_903914615.1 uncultured beta proteobacterium
CATCAAGGTCACGGCCGGCACCAAGGTCAGCGACATCATCGGCAAGGCCGTGATCGAGAGCGACACCGTGCTGCAGGACGGCGACAGCCTGCGCAGCAAGATAAAGCAGGTGGCTTCAGGCCGCTTCGGCGTCACCACCGAGTACCTCGTCAGCGCCGACCAGATCCAGATCAAGATGGCCCAGGGTGCCAAGCCCGGCGAAGGCGGCCAGCTGCCCGGCGGCAAGGTCAGTGACTACATCGGCATGCTGCGCTACAGCGTGCCCGGCGTCGGCCTCATCAGCCCGCCGCCGCACCATGACATCTACTCGATCGAGGATCTGGCGCAGCTCATCCACGACCTGAAGAACGCCAACCCGCGCGCCAGCGTCAGCGTCAAGCTCGTCAGCGAAGTGGGCGTGGGCACCATCGCCGCCGGCGTGGCCAAGTGCAAGGCCGACCACGTGGTGAACGCCGGCCACGACGGCGGCACCGGCGCCTCGCCCTGGTCGTCGATCAAGCATGCCGGCACGCCCTGGGAGCTGGGCCTGGCCGAGACCCAGCAGACCCTGGTGCTCAACCGCCTTCGCAGCCGCATCCGCGTGCAGGCCGACGGCCAGATGAAGACCGGGCGCGACGTCGTCATCGGCGCGCTGCTGGGCGCCGACGAGTTCGGCTTCGCCACCGCGCCGCTGGTGGTCGAGGGCTGCATCATGATGCGCAAGTGCCACCTCAACACCTGCCCCGTGGGCGTGGCGACGCAGGACCCGGTGCTGCGCAGGAAGTTCGCCGGCAAGCCCGAACATGTCGTCAACTTCTTCTTCTTCATCGCCGAGGAAGCACGGCAGATCATGGCCCAGCTGGGCATCAGGAAGTTCGACGAGCTCATCGGGCGCGCCGACCTGCTCGACACCCGCAAGGGCATCGCGCACTGGAAGGCCAAGGGCCTGGACTTCGGCCGCGTCTTCCACCAGCCGGCCGCGCCGGCCGAAGTGCCGCGCTTCCAGTGCGAGACCCAGGACCATGGCCTGGGCAAGGCGCTGGACGTGAAGCTGATCGAGCGCTGCCAGCCTGCCATCCAGCGCGGCGAGAAGGTGCACTTCATGGAGGACGTGCGCAACCTCAACAGAAGTGTTGGCGCCATGCTCTCGGGCGAGCTCATTCGCCACCGCCCCGAGGGCCTGCCCGACCACACCATCTTCATGCAGATGGAAGGCGTGGGCGGCCAGAGCTTCGGTGCCTTCCTGGCCAGCGGCATCACGCTGTACCTCATCGGTGACGCCAACGACTACACCGGCAAGGGCCTCTCAGGCGGACGCATCGCGGTGCGGCCGAGCATCGAGTTCCGCGGCGACGCCACCAAGAACATCATCATTGGCAACACGGCGCTCTACGGGGCGACCAGCGGCGAGGCCTTCTTCCGCGGCGTCGCCGGCGAGCGCTTCGCGGTGCGGCTGTCGGGGGCCAGCGCGGTGGTCGAAGGCACCGGCGACCATGGCTGCGAGTACATGACCGGCGGCACCGTCGTCGTGCTGGGCAAGACCGGCCGCAACTTCGCCGCCGGCATGAGCGGCGGCGTGGCCTATGTCTACGACGAGGACGGCCACTTCGCCGGCCGCTGCAACACCAGCATGGTGAGCCTGGACAAGCTGCCCACCCGCGACGAGCAGACCGGCCCCGGATCGCATCCCTCGGGGCTGCACCGCGAGCTGCCCGACGAGGTGCTGCTGAAGAAGCTGATCGAGGAACACCACCGCTGGACCGGCAGCCTGCGCGCACGCGAGCTTCTGGACCACTGGGCCGAGGCGCGCGGCAAGTTCGTCAAGGTCTTCCCGCACGAGTACAAGCGCGTGCTGGCCACGCGCGCCGCTCAGGCCGCGGCGGCAGACGCCACCCACAAGGCGATGGCCTCGGCCGTCCCCGCCAAGTAAGTCGAAGGCATCACCATGGGCAAGGTCACCGGTTTCCTCGAGTACGAACGCCAGGAGGAAGGCTACGAGCCGCCGCCGCAGCGGCTGAAGACCTGGAAGGAATTCGTCATTGCACTCAATGACGAGCAGGCCAAGGTGCAGGGCGCGCGCTGCATGGACTGCGGCACGCCCTTCTGCAACAGCGGCTGCCC
>CAIWPS010000815.1 GCA_903914615.1 uncultured beta proteobacterium
CCGCGATGTCGCCGTGGCCGGCCGCTACGTCGAGTACTTCGTCGACGAGAACTGGGTCGAGCACCAGCGACGGCTGGAACGCTTCACCGCCTTCGACGCCGAACTGCGCGACCTGCGCCTGGCCTTCCACCTCGGCGCCGAACCCCCGCGGCTGCGCCGCTACGTGGCCGACAGCGTCACCACGCCGCGCGGCCCGGCGCTGTGACGGGCGGGCCGCGGGTCAGGGCCGCAGCACGACGTTCAGCCCCGGCTTGAGCTCGGACGCCAGCACGTAGCCCACGCCGCCGGGCGTGGCCTGGACGAACTCGATGACCTCGGCGGCCGTCTTCAGCTCGCGCGGCGGCGTGCCCTTGCCGACGTGCTTGCGCACCGTCCAGTAGGCCACGTAGCGGTCGTCTTCCATCTGCATGACGCCGGCCATGAAGCGCTCGCGCGCCCGGCTGCCCGGCGCCGCGTTGACGACGACGATCGCCAGGCTGCCAATCTCGACGGCACGGCCGGTGTACAGGCGCTGCGCCGTGGTGGCGTCGATGCGGGGCACCGAGGGGTGGCCGATCAGCACCACGGCGTCGCGGTCCTGGGCATGGACTGCCAGGGCCAGCAGGGCGACCAGGGCCAGCAGGAGGTGTTTCACCAGATTCATCATCCGGTCCCCCTCAGAAGGCCACGCTGACGCTGAGCGACACCGTGTCCACGTGCAGGCCCTGCGGGTCGGGCTGGCCCGGCGGCACGTCGAAGTGGGCCGAGGCGGCGCCGACCTGTGTGCGCATCCACTCGGCCTTGAACTTGGTGGTGGGCGAGAGCGCGTACGAAAGCCCGAGCGCCAGCGAATGCTGGTCGAAGGCGTACAGCGACTCGCCGGCAATGCGCTGGGCGGCGTTGCTCTGCGCCGCGCCGGGAATGAAGGCGGGCAGCGTGGGCGTGATCAGCTGTTGCCGCCAGCCGAGGACGCCATCGCTGGAGCGCTGACGCGCCAGGCTGAGGTAGGGCGTGAAGCTGCCGATGCGCTTGAACAGGGCCAGGTAGCCGGCCTTGGAGTCGGAGCCCAGCTCGGTGTCGCGCTGTTGCATGCGGACGAATTCGCCGGCCAGCCGCCAGCCGTCGCCGAACTGCCATTCGGCGCCGGCCGTGACGGCGAGGTTGTGGATCTGCGAGACATACTGGATCGGCGGGCCCGGCTGGGCGTCGTCGACCTTCCAGTAGCCCATGCCGGGGCCGACGGCCACCCACGGGAAGCCGACCGGCAGGCCCTTGCCGTCGACCGGTCGCGTGGTCGTGCCGTGCACACCGAGCCGCAAGGTGAGCGCTGCATCGCGCACCGTCAGCACCAGCCCCTTGACCTTGACGTTGACGGTCTTGAAGAAGGCGCCGGCCGGCACCTGCCCGGCCAGGCCGTCGCGCAGCCACAGGCGTGCCGTGGCATCGGTCTGGCCGCTGTAGGCGTCGACGCTGAGGTCGCGCTCGCCGAGGGTGAAGCTGCGCGTGACGAACAGGCCGGTGAAGTCGTTGGTCGGAGCGATCGAGTACATCTCCACCGGCAGCCTGGCCATGTCGCTGGCGACGCCGACCTCCAGGGACTCGGAGTACAGGTACAGCGGCAGCCGCACCTTGCCGGCACGCACCAGCCAGTCGTTGTCGGGCCGCCAGGCGACGAAGGCCCAGGCCGCGCGGGCCGCCCAGCGGCTGTCGCTGTCGGCTGCCGGGGCCAGCCTGGCCTGCACCGTGGCCGACCATTGCGGCGACAGCCGCAGGTCGAGCTGCCCGGCCACCAGGCTGTCGGCGTTGAAGCTGCCGTCGCGGTTGATGAAGCGCAGGTAGGTGTAGTCCGAATTCGAGCGCGCATAGCCCAGCGTGGCGAAGCCCGACCAGGTGGCGTCGAAGGCGCGGGCCGGCGCGGCGGCCAGCAAGGCGGCCAGGGCGGCCAGCAGGGTGGCGAAGCGGGCGAATGTCATCGAAGGGTCCTGTCTCATCAGTCCTGCCATTGCTCGGCGATGCGCACCAGCTGCGGCTGCACCTCGGCCAGCGCACGCACCAGCGTCGGGTCGAAGTGGCTGCCGCCCTGGCCGCGGATCCAGGCCAGCGCCTCGGCATGGCCGAGCGGCTCCTTGTACGGGCGGCGGCTGATCAGCGCGTCGTAGACGTCAGCCACCGCCATCAGCCGCGCCGCCAGCGGGATGGCCTCGCCGGCCAGGCCGTCGGGGTAGCCGCTGCCGTCCCACTTCTCGTGGTGGTGGCGGGCGATCTGCATGCCGTAGCGCAGCCACAGGCCGGCGTCGGCGCCCATGCGGTCGGCGGCGCGCTGCAGCAGGTCGGCGCCCTGGCTGGTGTGGGTGCGCATGACGACCCATTCCTCGGGCGTCAGCTTGCCCGGCTTGAGCAGCACGCCATCGGGGATCGCGACCTTGCCGATGTCGTGCAGCGGCGCCGCCTTGGCCAGGGCCTCGATGGCTTCCGGGGTGAGCTCGCCGCCGGCCAGGCCTCGGTCCAGCAGCCATTGCGCCAGCAGCCTGACCGAGGCCTGGGTGCGCTTGATGTGGTTGCCGGTGTCTTCGTCGCGGAACTCGGCCAGTGCCACCATCACGTACAGCGTCGTGTCGTGCAGGCGGTCGACCTCGCTCATGCGCGCCGCCAGCTCGCGCTGCAGCCAGGCGTTGCGGTCGCGCAGCGCATCGCGCCAGGCCTTCAGCTCGAGCTGGGTCTGCAGCCGCGCCAGCAGCGTCGCCGGCGTGAAGGGCTTGGCGACGAAGTCGGCGCCACCGGCCTCGAAGCCGCGCGTCTCGTCCTCGGGGCCGTTCAGGGCGGTGAGGAAGATCACCGGAACGTCCTGCGTGCGCGCGTCGGCCTTGAGGCGGCGGCAGACCTCGTAGCCGTCCATGTCGGGCATCATGACGTCGAGCATCACGATGTCGGGCGCCCTGCGTGCGGCCAGTTCCAGGGCCTTGGCCCCGGACACCGCCACCTGCACCCGGTACTGTCGCCCCAGCAGCTGCGACAGCAGGCTGAGGTTGGCCGGCGTGTCGTCCACCGCGAGCACGGTGGGGCGGGACGTGGCGGCTTGCGTCATCGGAAGGGCGCTGGCGGTCATGGCGTCGCGTTGGCGATTGCCGGGACGGCGGCCGTGCCGAGCGCGCTCAGGGCGCTGTCGAAGTCCAGCCGCGTGATGGCCGCGCCAACGGCGCGCAGCACCGGCGGCGGCAGCAGGCCGCGCAGCGTGGCGCGGTGGGCCTGCCACCACTCGACGGCTTCGCTGTCGCTCTGTTCCAGCAGCTCGCGCAGGCCGGCCAGCGCCGCGGCCGCAGACACCTGCGCCGGGCCGCCGGCGGCGTCCAGCGGCGAGGGTTCGGTGACCACTGGCTGCAGTGCGTGGTCGATCTCGGCCACCAGCGTGGCCAGCGCCACCTGCAGTGTCTGCAGGGTCGCGGCGGCGCCCTCGCGGTCCTGGCTGTGCGCCTGGCGCTCCAGGGCCTGGGCCAGCGGCCGCAGCCCGCCCGCGCCCAGGGTGCCGGCCAGGCCCTGCAGCGTGTGGGCGGCGCGGTGCAGCTCGACCCAGCGGCCCTGGGCCAGCCAGTCGCCCCATTCTGCGATGCCCGGGCCGTAGCTCTGGGCAAAGGCATGCAGCGTGCGCAGCAGCAGCGCACGGCTGTGGTCGAAGTGCGCCAGGGCCTGCTCGAGGTCGATGCCGGGCACCGCCGGCACGATGCCTGCATCGCGCGCGGGCGGCGCCGCCTTCGCGGCACCCGGGGCGGCCTGCGTGCGCCCGGCGAAGGGTTGCAGCACGCGCACCATCTCGGCAACGTTCAGCGGCTTGGTGAGGTAGCCCTGCATGCCGGCGGCCAGGCTGCGTGCGCTTTCCTCGGCCAGCGCGTGGGCCGTGAAGGCCACCACGGGCAGCCCGTCGAAGCGGCTCTGCTCGCGCAGGCGGCGCGTCGCCTGCAGGCCGTCGAGCACCGGCATCTGCAGGTCCATCAGCACGACGTCGAAGGCCTCGGGGCCGGAGGCGGCGAGGCGCTCGACGGCCTGCAGGCCGTTGTGCACGACCTCGACCTGGGCGCCGCGACGGGACAGCAGTTCGACCGCCAGTTCCTGGTTGAGCTCGTTGTCCTCGGCCAGCAGCACGCGCAGGCCGGCCAGGCTGGCCTCGGCGGCGGCCGCGCGCTCGCCCCGGCGTGGCGTGTAGAGCTCGCGCAGGTCGTCGGGCAGCACGGGCTTGTCCAGGAAGGGCCCGGCGCCGAGCTGCAGTGCCTGCGCGTGCACTTCGTCGGCGCCGTGGGCCGACATCACGACGATGCGCAGGCCGGGCTGGGCCTGGCGCAGGCGCTCGATAGCGGTCGTGCCTTCGCCGTCGGGCAGCACCCAGTCCAGCAGCACGAGGTCGAAGGGCAGGGCGGTGCGGCGTGCCTCGTCCAGCAGGGCCAGGCACTGGGCCAGGTCGGCGGCGCCGGCCAGCCGGCCGTCGCGGCCGACGCCCAGGGTGTGCAGCTGGCCCAGCACGGCCGCGCGCGTGTCGGCCTGGTCGTCGACGACGAGCAGGCGCGCCGTGCGGGCTTCCGTCGGCAGATCCTCGCGCGCTGGCGTCGGCGCGACTTCCAGCGCGATGCGCACCGTGAAGCAGCTGCCCTGGCCGGGTTCGCTGCGCACTTCGATGCTGCCGCCCATCAGCGTCACCAGTCGGCGCGTGATGGCCAGCCCGAGACCGGTGCCGCCGAAGCGCCGGGTCGTCGAATCGTCGGCCTGGGCGAACTCGCGGAACAGTCGCGCCTGCTGATCGGACGTCATGCCGATGCCGGTGTCGTGGACGGCCAGCGTCAGCGTCGGCCGCTCGGCCCCGGGGCTGCCGCTGGGCGGCGTGGCGTCCAGCACCAGCCGCACCTGCCCGGCCGGCGTGAACTTGATGGCGTTGGCGAGCAGGTTGGTCAGCACCTGGGCCAGTCGCAGGGCGTCGCCCTGCACGGTGCCGCGCTCGGCCAGCAGCGAGGCGTCGGCGTATTCGCACACCAGCTCGAGTTGCTTGGCCTGGGCCTGCGGGCGCACCAGCGCGTAGGCCTGCGCCACCACGTCCTCGACGCGCATCGGTGCGCGTTCGAGCGACATGCCGCCGGCCTCGATCTTCGAGTAGTCGAGCACGTCGTTGATGAGCGCCAGCAGCAGGCGCGAGGCGCCGCTGACCTTGTCGAGGTAGTTGCGCTGCGGGCTGCTGAGATCGGTCTGCAGCGCCAGGTTGGTCATGCCGATGATGGCGTTCATCGGCGTGCGGATCTCGTGGCTCATGTTGGCGAGGAAGCTGGACTTGGCGCGCGCGGCCTGTTCGGCCTGGCTGCGCGCGGCCTTGAGTTCGCGCTCGGTGCGGTCGCGCCGGCGAAGTTCGTCTTCGACGGCCTGCGCCATGTCGTCCTGGGCCTGCCCAAGCAGCGTCAGCTCGTGGACCCAGGCGGCAGGGCGGCCGATGCGGCCGCGGTGGTCGCCGCTGGCATGCTGCTCGGCCAGTTCGGCCATGCGGGCGATGGGCACCAGCACGCGGCGGCGCATCAGCACGATGACGGTCAGCACCAGCGGCAGCAGGGCCAGGTTGGCGACGATGGCGGCGGCGATGGCACGTTCGAGCTCGCCGCGCGTGCGGTCGACCACGCCCTGCGTGCGTTCCAGGGCCAGCGTGCGCAGTTCCATGGCCGCAGCCACGAGGTCGGCGCGCGCCGCCTCGTAGCCCGCGGTGTGCACCAGTTCCACCGCGTAGGCGCGGTCGGGCAGGCCGTCGGAGACGAACTCGCCCGTCCTGCGGTCGTACAGGCCCTGGGTCGCGGCGAAGGCCACCTTTTCCAGCGCCTGCATGCGCGCCGCCACATCCAGCATGCGGCGTGCCGAGGCCAGCTCGCGCTCGGGAAACGCCAGCGCCTCCATGGCCGCGATCAGCGTGCGCGGTCGGCCACCTTCGACCGGCACGTGCGGGCGCCGCGACGCGATCACCTGGCGCCAGTACAGCGCCGGGTCGGCCGCTGCGGGCGGCGCGCGCTGGCCGTCGCGCACGGCCAGGATGTCGTAGTAGTAGCCGAGGTAGCGCGTGTCGCCGGTGGTCGTGTAACTCTGCACGAGGTTGGCAAGCAGGTCGTTCTCCTGCAGCAGCTGCTCGGTGAAGCGCTGGCTTCGGTCGCGCTGCTCGTAGGCGTCGCGCACCGCCAGGTCGGCGCGCTGGATGGCCAGCAGCACCGCCAGGTTGGCCATCAGCGCCAGCAGCACGGCGGCGAAGAATCCGCGGGAGAGGGAACGGAGCTTCATTCTTCTTCGGGGCGCCAGGGCAGGCAAGGCGCGGCTTCTCTTGGTTTGACTCCCATCGTGCGGGCTTATCGGCGCGCCATGCCGCGGAATTGAGCCCAGCTGCCCCGCCATCTCCAGGGCGCCGGCCCGGCAGCGATACTTAGGTTCCGGATTCCTTCTTCCCGTAACCTCATGACCCATGCCTTCGACTGGGGCACCGGCTACGCCAGCCGCCGTTCGCCCGTCTTCGCTCGCAACGTCGTCTCCACCTCGCACCCGCTGGCCGCGCAGGCCGGCCTGCGCATGCGGCAGGCGGGCGGCAACGCCGTGGACGCCGCGATCGCGGCAGCGGCGGTGATGACCATCGTCGAGCCCTGCAGCAACGGCCTGGGCTCCGACGCCTTCTGCATCCTCTGGGACGGCCACGAGCTGCAGGGCCTGAACGCCAGCGGCTGCGCGCCGCAGGCCTGGACGCCCGGCTACTTCAAGGCCAAGTACGGCGCCGACGTGCGCACGCCGCCCAAGCGCGGCTGGGACTCGGTGACCGTGCCCGGCGCG
>CAIWPS010000816.1 GCA_903914615.1 uncultured beta proteobacterium
CAGCGTGAACCGAACGTCCCAGTATTCGCGCGGCTCGGGCATGCCCTGGTCGCGACGAATGGCCAGGGTGTGCGCCGGCGGCAGTTTCTTCGCCTGGCGGTAGATGGTGCGCGGCTCGGGCACGTAGCCGAGCGCGAAATATTCCTCCACCGCCTTCGGGTCGATGTCGCGCCGCAGCCCGCCATGCGCCAGCAGCGACTTCAGCTCCGAGCCGAAGACCAGCATGCCGTCGTCCAGCATCGCGTAGTACATGGGCTTGACGCCCAGGCGGTCACGGGCCAGAAAGAAGGTCTGCCGATTGCGGTCCCACAGCGCGAAGGCGAACATGCCGCGGAAGCGCAGCACGCAGTCCTCGCCCCACGCTTCCCAGGCATGGACGATGACCTCGGTGTCGCTCTTGGTATGGAAGACATGACCCAGGGCCTGCAGCTCGGGGATCAGCTCCTGGTAGTTGTAGATCTCGCCATTGAAGACGATGACCACCGAGCCGTCTTCGTTGAACAGCGGCTGCTGGCCGGTGGCGACGTCGATGATCGACAGGCGGCGGTGGCCCAGCCCGACGCCGGGCTCCAGGTGCAGGCTGCCTTCGTCGGGGCCGCGGTGCAGCTGCGACTCGTTCATGCGGTGCAGCCCCGCATGCGAGATGTCGCGCGCCGCGCGGGTGTCGAAGATGCCGGTGATACCGCACATGGGGTGTGTAGAGCCTCAGGCCAATTCGTGCTGACGGGGAGCGGCCGGGCCCGCGTCCGGCCCGAGCACTGGGGCGGCGCAAGTCGCCAGCGCGCTTGCAATGAATTGTCGTCCAAAGGCCGGGTTTGCCTCACCCTGCTCACGGTGCCGAGCAGGGGGCCATGACAAATTGCACGGCAGGTTGTCAGGTGGCCCACGGTGCACACCCACAATGCGGTGCCGCGCCCGCTGTCCACCACCGTCGCCAGGAGTACGCGCTCCGTGTTTCAAGACTTGCCACCAGCTTGGGCCTGGGTGAAGGCCCGCCGATGAAGGAACTCAAAGGCCTGACCTCACTGCGCGGCATCGCCGCGCTGGCCGTGGTCATGCAGCACTTCTCAAGCACCGCGCAGCTGCACTGCACGGTGACCATTCCCTCGTTGGTGCCGCATGGCTATGTCGCTGTGGACTTCTTCTTCGTCCTCAGCGGCTACATCATGTGCTACACCTACCTGCGGTCCTTTCAGCAGCGGGGCTGGGAAGCCTACGGGCCATTCCTGAAGAAGCGTGCCATCCGGCTGCTGCCGCTGAACGTCTTCGTCACGCTGACGACGCTGGCACTGGGCTGGATCAGCGCCCAGTGGCTGGGCAGGAACATCTTCTTTGGCGACATCCGTGTGCCGCAGGACGTCCTGAGCAACCTGCTCATGCTGCAAGGGCTGGGCATCGGCAAGAACATCAACGGGCCGTCATGGTCGGTGAGCGCAGAATTCCTTGCCTACTTGGCCTTTCCCTTGCTGATCCAGGGGGCCTTCAGCGCCCGGCGCGGGCTCTGCATGCTTACAGGCGTGGCGGCGCTGGCCGCCTTGCTCGCTGTCGCGCTGACGTTACCCCGCCTGGGCCTGGGTGCAGAAGGACCGCTGCTGGGTGGCACGCGCTGCGTTTCCGAGTTCACGCTGGGGATGCTTGCTTATCGCTGGGGGCACAGCATTGCTGGAACGCGCTGGCTGGCACGTGCCGCCGTTGCCCCCACTGCGCTGGCGTGCAGCGTCGGCTTGCTCCTGCTGCGCATCGACCTGCTGGTGGCGCTGAGCTTCCCCTTCGTCGTCGCGGCAACCGCGCAAGCAGGTGGGCGGACAGACAGGCTGCTTTCCCACCCATGGCTGCACTTGTTGGGCGAGATTTCCTACTCCCTCTACCTCATCCACAACGCCTTCAGACCGGCGGAGCTGGAATTGCTGCGGTGGCTGCATCCTGCCCCTTTAAGCGGCCCCCAGGCAATGGCCTTAGCCTTGATGGGTTCACTATCCGTGCTTCCTTGCGCCTGGCTCAGCTTCCGATTCGTCGAGTCCCCTGCGCGCGAGTACCTGCGTCGCCGCCTGCTGGCCCCGCCGGCTGCCTGAGGCTGCATCGAGGGGGCAAGCCCCCACGCCGGCAAACTGTCAGGCCGGCAACACCCAGCTCTGGGCTCCGACGCCGGTGAAGTGAAAATTCATGACCTGGCCCGGGAAGCGCTCCAGTTCGCGCAGGACTCGCATGCGCCGCTCGGGCGGCACGAAGAACATCATGAAGCCGCCACCCCCAGCGCCGGAAATTTTGCCTGCCAGCGCGCCCGCTGCAATGGCGGCGTCGTAGACGGCGTCGATCTCTGGATTGCTGATGCCCTTCGCCATCTGCTTCTTCGCTGTCCACGAGCGGCCGAGCACGGTCGGGTAGCGCGCCAGATCGCCACGCAGAATGACTTCCTTCATCGTCACGGCGTCCTTCTTCAGCGACAGCATGGCGTCGAGGGAAGTGATGTCGCCGGCGCGTGTGTTGTCGATCTGGCGCTGGATGATGTGTGCCGATTCGCGCGACTGGCCGGTGTAGTACAGCACCGTCGACGCCTCGAGCTCGTTGACGACCCAGTCCTTGACGCGCAGCGGGTTCACCAGCACCTTTCCTGCGGCGCCGAACTCGATGAAATTGAAGCCGCCGAAAGCTGCCGCATACTGGTCCTGCTTGCCGCCGGCCAGTCCGAGCTCCTCGCGCTCGATCTCGAACGCCAGGTGAGCCAGTTCGTACTCGCCCAGACCGAGCTGCAGCCATTCGGAGTAGGCCTGCACCATGCACACGACCATCGTCGACGACGTGCCCAGGCCAGACCCGGCCGGCGCGTCGGCAAAAGTGGTAAGTTTCAGTGACAGCGGCTCGCCGCCGTTGAATTGGCGAACGATGCGACGATAAATGCCGCGGTGCAGCCGCAAGGGTTCCGCGTCGGGCAGATCCGCGCTTGCATCGAGTTGCACCAGCTCCTGGCGGTCTTCAGCCGCAAACAGCACGCGGCCGTCGCTGCGGGGCTCCAGGATGGCCTGCGCGTACAGGTCGATGGTGGCATTGAGTACGTAGCCGCCGTGTTCGTCACTGAACGGGCTGACGTCGGTGCCGCCACCGGCCAGGCCGAGGCGCAACGGGGCACGCGAGCGGATGGTGCGGGGGTTCATGCGACGGATCCTTCGTCGGGTTTGTCGGCCCAGCTGCGCTGGGGGTCGCACAGCCAGGCCGCGGCCTGGCCGAGGTCGGCGCAGCGGTGGTCGGCAAATTCGAGCGC
>CAIWPS010000817.1 GCA_903914615.1 uncultured beta proteobacterium
CGACGACGAGTTCCTGCAGCGCGCCGACAAGGTGGCGCTGGCCCCGGGCGAGAACTGGGCCGAGCATTCCAAGGGCACCAACGCGATCGGCACCGCGCTGTTCGAGGAAGCGCCCACGGTGGTCCACGCCGCCGAACACTTTATGCACGCCAACAACTTCCTCACCTGCTCGGCGGCACCCATCTTCGACCCGCGCGGCAACGTGCTGGGCGTGCTCGACGTCACTGGCGACCACCGCGGCTACCACCAGCACACGATGGGGCTGGTGCGCATGTCGGCGCGCATGATCGAGAACCACTGGCTCAGCGACGACTACAACAACCGCCTGCGACTGCATTTCCATACCCGGCCCGAGTTCATCGGCACGCTGCTCGAAGGCATCGTTGTCGTCGGGCCCGACGGCAAGATCATCGGCGCCAACCGCAGCGCGCTCGACCAGCTGGGCATGAGCGGTGCCGCGCTGCGCATGCACAGCGTGACCAGCCTCTTCGGCACCACGCCCTCGGCCATCTACGACCATTTCCGCACCCCGCTGTCGCTGCCGCTGCGGCTGTCGCTGCCCAGCGGCCAGCACTTCCACGTCCATGCCCGCATCGACTGGCCTTCGCAGAGCGTGATCGGCCGCGCGGCGGCGCCGGCGAACGGCGCCACCGTCGATGCCGGCGAGGTCGAGGACGTCGTGGCCACCCTGCCGCCCGCCGAACAGGCACCGTCGCCGGCCGGCACGCCGGCGTTCTCGGGCCTGTCCTACCTGTGCACCGGCGACTCGCAGGTCGACCTGCTGGTGCAGAAGGTGCGCCGCATCATCGACCGCGACATCCCGCTGCTCATCCTGGGCGAGACCGGCACCGGCAAGGAACTGCTGGCGCGCGCCGTGCATCACGACTCGGCGCGCGCGCGCCAGCCCTTCGTGGCCGTGAACTGCGCGTCCATTCCCGAGTCGCTGATCGAGGCCGAGCTCTTCGGCTACGAGGACGGCGCCTTCACCGGCGCGCGGCGCAAGGGCGCCCCCGGCCGCATCGTGCAGGCCAACGGCGGCACGCTCTTCCTCGACGAGATCGGCGACATGCCGCAGGCGCTGCAGGCGCGGCTGCTGCGCGCGCTGCAGGAACGCAGCGTGACGCCGCTGGGCAGCACGAAGACGATCGCGGTGGACATCACCGTCATCGCGGCCACCCACCGCAACCTGCGCGAGATGATCGAGCGCCACGAGTTCCGCGAGGATCTCTACTACCGCCTCAACGGCCTGGCGCTGCGCCTGCCGGCGCTGCGCGAGCGCAGCGACCTCGAGGCCGTGGCGCGGCGCATCCTGCAGGCGCTGCGCCAGCCCGACGTGCCCGAGCTCAGCCGGCCCGTGCTGGACCTGTTCCGCCACTACCCGTGGCCGGGCAACATCCGCCAGCTCGCCAACGTGCTGCGCACGGCCGCGGCGCTGTCGGTGGGCGAGCGCCAGATCACCACGGCGCACCTCTCGGACGACTTCCTCGAGGACGCGCGGCGCTGTGCCGCTTTGGCCGCGGCGCAGCCGCTGGCCACACCGTTGACTGCCGCGGCGCAGCCGCTGGCCACGACTTCGACCGCGGCGGCGCAGGCGCTGGCCCCGCTGTCGGCCGCCGCGCCGCCCGCGACGGGCACCGAGAGCGCGCCCGCGCCGCTGCACC
>CAIWPS010000818.1 GCA_903914615.1 uncultured beta proteobacterium
GGGTCGCCATGCTCGATGTAGCGGTCCGGCAGGCCCAGCTGCAGCACGGGCAGGGCCAGGCCCGCTGCGGCCAGGCATTCCAGCACCGCGCTGCCGGCGCCGCCCATCACGCAGCCTTCCTCGACGGTGACGAAGGCGTCGTGGCTGCGCGCCAGTTCGAGCACCAGTTCGGCATCCAGCGGCTTGACGAAGCGCATGTCGGCCACCGTGGCCGACAGCCCGGCCGCGGCCTGCAGCGCCGGCTGCAGCAGCGTGCCGAAGGCCAGGATGGCGATGCGCTTGGCGCCGCGCATCTCGGCGCGCGGCGGCGCCTCGCGGCGCAGCACGCCCTTGCCCCAGGGCCAGGCAGTGAGCCCGGCTTCGACGGCCACGCCGGTGCCGCTGCCGCGCGGGTAGCGCACGGCGGCGGGGCCGTCGTGGCGGAAGGCGGTGGTCAGCGCCTGGCGACACTCGTTCTCGTCGCTGGGCGCCAGCAGCGCCATGTTCGGGATGCAGCGGATGTAGGCGATGTCGTAGGCGCCGGCGTGGGTGGGGCCGTCTGCACCGACGATGCCGGCACGGTCCAGCGCGAACATCACCGGCAGGTTCTGCAGCGCCACGTCGTGGATCATCTGGTCGTAGCCGCGCTGCAGGAAGGTGCTGTAGATGGCGACCACCGGCTTCAGCCCTTCGCAGGCCAGGCCGCCGGCGAAGGTGACGGCATGCTGCTCGGCGATGCCCACGTCGTGGTAGCGCTTGGGAAAGCGCTTGTGGAAGTCGACCATGCCCGAGCCTTCGCGCATCGCCGGCGTGATGCCGACCAGGCGCTCGTCGGCGTCGGCCATGTCGCACAGCCACTGGCCGAAGACCTGCGTGAAGGTCGGCTTGCCGGGCTTGCTGGGCGGGAAGCCCTGGGCGGGGTCGAACTTGCTCGACGCGGCGTGGTACTTCACCGGGTCGGCCTCGGCCAGGCGGTAACCGTAGCCCTTCTTCGTGACGACGTGCAGGAACTGCGGGCCGCGCTTGCTGCGCAGGTTTTCCAGCGTCGGGATCAGCGAGTCGAGGTCGTGGCCGTCGATGGGGCCGACGTAGTTGAAGCCGAACTCCTCGAAGATGGTGCCGGGCACGACCATGCCCTTGGCATGTTCCTCGAAGCGCCGCGCCAGCTCGAACAGCGGCGGCGCCGCCTTCAGCACGGCCTTGGCTCCCTGGCGCGCGGCCTCGTAGAACTGGCCGCTCATCAGGCGCGCCAGGTACTTGTTCAGCGCCCCCACGGGCGGGCTGATCGACATGTCGTTGTCGTTGAGCACCACCAGCAGGTCGGCGGTGACGCCGGCGTGGCTGACGCCGGCGTTGTTGAGCGCCTCGAAGGCCATGCCCGCGCTCATGGCGCCGTCGCCGATGACGGCCACGGCGCGGCGGTCCTCGCCCTTGAGCTGGCTGGCCAGCGCCATGCCCAGGGCGGCGCTGATGCTGGTGCTGCTGTGCGCGGTGCCGAAGGTGTCGTACTCGCTCTCGTCGCGGCGCGGGAAGCCGCCGATGCCGCCCAGCTGCCGCAGCGTGTGCATGCGGTCGCGGCGGCCGGTCAGCACCTTGTGCGGGTAGGTCTGGTGGCCGACGTCCCAGACGATGCGGTCGTGCGGCGTGTTGAAGACGTAGTGCAGCGCCACCGTGAGCTCGACCGTGCCCAGATTGCTGCCGAGGTGGCCGCCGGTCTGGCTGACCGTCTGCAGCACGAACTCGCGCAGTTCCTTGGCCACCTGGGGCAGGTCGCCGCGGGGCAGGCGGCGCAGGTCGCCGGGGCTGTCGATCTTGTCGAGGAGGTTCTTCATGTCAGTTTTCGCGCTCCACGACCTTGTCGGCCAGCACGGCGAGCAGACCGGCCGCGGCGCCCAGGCCGCTGCGCGCGAGCGCGCCGTGGGCCTGCTGGCGCAGCGCTTCGGCATGCGAGCGCGCATGCCCCAGGCCGAGCACCGAGACGTAGGTGGGCTTGTTGTGATCCTGGTCCTTGCCGGCCGTCTTGCCCAGCGTCGACGAGGCCTGGGTGACGTCGAGGATGTCGTCGACGACCTGGAACGCCAGCCCCACGGCGGCGCCGTAGTCCGCCAGCGCGGCCCAGGCACCGGCGCTGCAGTCGCCACACGCGGCGCCCATCAGCACGCTGGCCTGCAGGAGCGCGCCGGTCTTGCGCCGGTGCATGTCGCGCAGGGCGTCTTCGTCCAGGCTGCGGCCGATGCTGGCAAGGTCGATGGCCTGGCCGCCGGCCATGCCCGCGTGGCCGGCCGAACGGGCCAGCAGGCCGCACAGGCGGGCCTGCAACGCAGGCGGCACGCCGGCGTCGGGCGTCAGCACCTCGAAGGCCAGGGCCTGCATGGCGTCGCCGGCCAGCATGGCCTGGGCCTGGCCGAACTGCACGTGAACGGTGGGCTTGCCGCGGCGCAGGACGTCGTTGTCCATGCACGGCATGTCGTCGTGCACCAGCGAGTAGGCATGGATCAGTTCCACCGCCACCGCCGCGCGCAGGGCCGCTTCGGCCTGCCCGGCCACGGCCTGCTGGCTGGCCAGCACCAGCAGCGGGCGCAGGCGCTTGCCACCGTCGAGCACGCCGTAGCGCATCGCCAGGCCCAGGCTGGCAGGGGCGTCCGCGGGCACCCAGCGTTCCAGGGCCTGCTCGACAGCGCTCAATTGGCTTCGCGACCAGCCTTCGAAGTCGGCCGCGCTCATGTGCCTGTCCAGGCCTTGAGCTGCCCGTCTTCGAGCACCTTGACCTGCTCCTCGACGGCCTGAAGGCGTTCGCGGCAGAAGGCCAGCAGTTCGGCACCGCGGCGGTAGCCGTCGAGCAACTCGTCCAGCGGCAGCTGGCCACCCTCCATCTGTGCCACCAGGCGGTCGAGTTCGGCCAGTGCCAGCTCGTAGGTGGCAGGGGTCTTCGGCGGTGTGGCGGCGCTGCGGGGCATTTCGGAAGATGAAATGAACGTCAGGGATTCTAGACAATCGCGCCTCGCCCACTGCGGCGCTTCCGAGGCGCTGGCGCCACGCCGGCCGCCAGTGGCGGCGGGGGCGGCGGCTAGAATCCCGCCCTCTTCCACTCGGCCTGGGCCGAATGGTCGTTCGCCGCCCGGTGTAGAGGCTCTGCCAGGCGGCGCAGGCACCCCCAGGGGGTTCGCGTGGCAGCGGGGCTGCCCCGGACAAGGAGGATCCCATCGGATCATGTCGGACCTGAGCGTCAGTCTCGAAGCTCTTGAGCGCAGCCGCACTCAATTATCGGTATCCAGCTATTTCGACGAGGGCCTGTTCCAGCGCGAACGGGAACTCATCTTTCAGCATGCACCCCGCTACCTCGGGCACGAGCTCGCCGTGCCCGCGGTCGGCGACCATCTGGCGCTGCTGCAGGAGGCCGAGGGCCGGGCGCTGGTGCACACGGCCGATGGCATCGAGCTGGTCAGCAACGTCTGCCGCCACCGCCAGGCGGTGATGCTCAAGGGCCGCGGCCACACCGGCGGCCAGATCGTCTGCCCGCTGCACCGCTGGACCTACGACCTGCACGGCGGCCTGATGGGCGCACCCCACTTCGACAAGGACCCCTGCCTGAACCTGCGCAACTACCCGCTGCAGAGCTGGCACGGGCTGTTGTTCGAGCACAACGGGCGCACCGTCACCACCGACCTGGCGCAGCTGGGCGCCGACGCCGAGCTCGACTTCTCCGGCTATGTATTCGACCGCGCCCAGGTGCACGAGTGCGACTACAACTGGAAGACCTTCATCGAGGTCTACCTCGAGGACTACCACGTCGGCCCCTTCCACCCCGGCCTGGGCGGCTTCGTGACCTGCGAGGACCTGCGCTGGGAATTCGGCCGCCACCACTCGCTGCAGACGGTGGGCGTGCACAAGGCACTGGCCAAGGCCGGCTCGCCCACCTACGCGCGCTGGCAGCAGGCCGTGCTGGCCTACCGCCGCGGCGTGCCGCCGGCGCACGGCGCCATCTGGCTGACCTACTACCCCACGGTGATGGTCGAGTGGTACCCGCACGTGCTGGTGGTCTCGACGCTGTTTCCGCAGGGGCCGCAGAAGACGCTGAACCTGGTGGAGTTCTTCTACCCCGAGGAGATCGCCGCCTTCGAGCGCGAATTCGTCGAGGCCCAGCAGGCGGCCTACATGGAGACCTGCATCGAGGACGACGAGATCGCCCTGCGCATGGACGCCGGCCGTCGCGCGCTGATGCTGCGCGGCGACGACGAGACCGGCCCGTACCAGAGTCCGATGGAGGACGGCATGCAGCACTTCCACGAGTGGTACCGGCGCGAGATGGGCCTGCAGGCCGGGTCTTGACCCCCACGCAGCGACACCGCAGGCCCCGCCCATGACCGCCCAGACCCTGATCTCCACCGAGGCGCTGCGTGCCCTGCAGGCCGCCGGCCAGCCGCTGGTGCTGCTGGATTGCGGCTTCGACCTCGCCGACCCGTCCGCGGGCGAGCGGGCCTACATCGAAGGCCACCTGCCCGGCGCGCAGTACGCGAACCTGGACCGCGACCTTGCCGGTGCGAAGACCGGCCGCAACGGCCGCCATCCGCTGCCCGTGCGCGCCGACCTGGCCGCCACCGCCGGGCGCTGGGGCATCGCGCCCGGCGTCCAGGTCGTCACCTACGACGGCCAGGGCTCGCCCTATGCCGCGCGTGCCTGGTGGCTGCTGCGCTGGCTGGGACATGCCGAGGTGGCGGTGCTGGACGGCGGACGCGCCGCCTGGCTGGCTGCGGGCGGGTCGCTCGAAGCCGGCAAGGCCGACGTCCGGCAGCGCCCGCCCTACCCGGCGCAGGCCGCGGCCATGCCCACGGTCGACGCCGCCACGCTGCAGGCGCGGCTGGGCGAGGTCGCGCTCTTCGACGCCCGCGCCGGCGAACGCTACCGCGGCGAGGTCGAGCCGCTGGACCCGGTGGCCGGCCACATCCCCTGCGCCACACTGCGTTTCTTCAAGGACAACCTGCAGCCCGACGGCCGCTACAAGCCCGCCGAACAGCTGCGCGCGGAGTGGCAGGCCTTGATAGCCGGCCGCAGCGAAGTGGTGCAGCAATGCGGCTCGGGCGTCACCGCCTGCCACAACCTGCTGGCGATGGCCCATGCCGGCCTGGGCGACGCAGCGCTGTACCCGGGATCGTGGAGCGAGTGGTGCAGCGACCCGGCACGGCCGGTGGCGCGCGGCTGAGCGGGCGGCTGGCTGCCCGCAGGCGGCAACAGCATCTGCGCTTGACCGCGGTCAAGACCCCGCAGCGCAAAGGCGGAACACTGGCGTCAGGCCCAGCCTCTGACGATCATCCACCCTTTGGGAGTCCCTCATGTACAAGCGCATCCTCTTCCCCACCGACGGTTCCGACATCACCTCCAAGGCCTTGCAGACGGCCATCGGCATGGCGCGCCTGAACGGCGCCGAGCTGGTGACGCTGGCGGTGAAGGAACCCTTCCCCTACAGCGCCGTGTCCGAGATGCAGCCGGTGCCGCCGCAGGAGTTCTTCGACGCCCAGGAACGCATCGCCGCCGCGCGCGTGAAGCTGGTCACCGACGCCGCCGCGGCCGCCGGCGTCACGGCCAAGGGCTACACCGTCGAAGGCCTGCACCCCTGGGAAGCCATCCTCGACCAGGCCAAGGCCGCCGGGGCCGACCTCATCGTGATGGCCTCGCACGGCCGCCGCGGCATGAGCGCGCTGCTGCTGGGCAGCGAGACGCAGAAGGTGCTGACCCACAGCACGCTGCCCGTGCTGGTCGTGCGCTGACGCGAACGCGCGCCGATCAGTGGCCGTGGCCGCGCATGCCGGCCATGGCCGCCAGCACGATGGCCAGCCCGGCGCACAGCCAGGCCACCTGCACCAGCGTCTGCCGCCATGACAGGCGCTGCTGCAGCTGCGGCAGCAGGTCGGCCACGGCGACGTAGATGAAGCTGCTGGACGCCACCACCAGCAGGTAGGGCATCAGCGACTGCCAGGGCCCGACGACGAAGTAGCCCACCACCCCGCCGGCCACCGCCGCCACGCCCGAGATGGCGTTGTAGGCCAGGGCCTTGCCGCGCGAGAAGCCGGCGTTGAGCAGCACGATGTAGTCACCCGCCTCCTGCGGAATCTCGTGCGCCAGGATGGCCAGCGCCGTGACCAGCCCCAGCCCCGGGTCGGCGAGGAAGCCGGCGGCGATGATGATGCCGTCGCAGAAGTTGTGCACCGTGTCGCCCACCAGCACCGAGATGCCGCCACGCCCGGCCTGCTGGGCGTCGAAGTGGTGGTGATGGTCGTGGCCGTCGCCCTCGTGATGGTGGTCGTGGCGGTAGAGCTCGGCCTTCTCCAGCAGCCAGAAGAAGAGCAGCCCGCACAGCAGCGCGGCGAAGAGGCCGTGCGGATCGGCATGGCCCTCGAAGGCCTCGGGCAGGATGTTCAGCAGCGCCGTGCCGAGCAGCACGCCGGCCGACAGGCTGACCAGGCTCTTGACGAGCTGCCCCAGCACCGCCAGCGTCAGCGAGGCGGCGACGAGCACGGAGAGCAGGCCACCGATGGAGGTGGACAGGACGATGTAGAAGAGTGTCATGCGGGGGGCGGCGACGGCTTCGGACGGCCGCGTTCATCGCATGTTACGCAGGCTGTCAAGCCGCGCTGCCGCGCGCCGTGGCGGGTGGTCCGGCGGGTACGATCGCCGCATGGATACCAGCGTCAACCCCGCCGGCCCGCTGGCCGCGGTGGACATGGGCTCGAACAGCTTCAGGCTTGAGATAGGCCAGCTGCCCCAGGGGCGCTACCGGCGCATCGACTACCTCAAGGACACCGTGCGCCTGGGCGCCGGTCTCGATGCCAACGGCATGCTCAGCGAGGAAGCGGCGCAGCGCGGGCTGGCCTGCCTGCGGCGCTTCTCGGCCCGGCTGGCGGGCTTCGCGCCCGGCCAGGTGCGTGCAGTGGCGACGCAGACGCTGCGCGAGGCGCGCAACCGCAATGCCTTCCTGCTGCGCGCCCAGGAAGCCCTGGGGTTTCCGATCGAGGTCATCTCCGGGCGCGAGGAGGCGCGACTCATCTACGCCGGCGTGGCCCACCTGCAGTCCAGCGACGAGCCGCGGCTGGTCATCGACATCGGCGGCCGCTCGACCGAGCTCATCCTGGGCCAGGGCCGCGTGCCGCTGGTGACCGAGTCCTTCGGCGTCGGCTGCGTCAGCCTGTCGCTGCGCTGCTTCGAGGGCGGGCAGATCACCGAAGCCGGCTTCCGCCTCGCCCAGGTGGCCGCGGGCGCGGAACTCGAAGAGGCGCTGCAGCCCTTCGCGCGCGACCGCTGGACGCGGGCGCTGGGCTCGTCGGGCACCGCCGGCGCGGTGTCGCAGGTGCTGCAGGCCGCCGGCATCAGCGACGGCCGCATCACGCCCGCCGGGCTGCGCTGGTGCATGGAGCGCTGCCTGCAGGCCGGGCATGTCGACCGCATCGAACTGCCCGGCCTCAAGCCCGACCGCCGCGCCGTGCTCCCCGGCGGGCTGGCCATCCTGTACACGCTGGCGGTGCATTTCGGCATCGAAGCGCTGTGGCCGGCCAAGGGTGCGCTGCGCCAGGGCGTGATCGTCGACCAGCACGAGCGGCTGCTGGCGCTGCGCCGCGGCCACGCCGTCGACATGCGCGACGCCACGGTGGCCGAACTGCAGCAGCGCTTCAAGGTCGACGCCGCGCAGGCGGCGCGCGTGGCGGCGGTGGCGCTGGCCCTCTTCGACAGCGCCGTGCCCGATGCGGAGCCCGACACGCGGCGCGAGCTCGGCTGGGCCTGCGCGCTGCACGAGGTCGGGCTGATGGTCTCGCACCACGACCACCACCGCCACAGCGCCTACCTGCTGGCCCATGTCGACGCCGCCGGCTTCTCGCAGAGCCAGCAAAGGCGCATCGCCGACCTCGTGCTGGGCCAGCGCGGCGGCCTGCGCAAGGTGGAGCCGCAGATGGCCAGCGAGACTTTCGCCTGGCAGGTGCTGTGCCTGCGCCTGGCGGCCATCAAGTGCCATGCCCGCGGCGCTGCCGACGCCGGGGCGCTGGCACTGCGCGGCAAGGGCCGCGACGCCCTGCTGGGCTACCGCACCGACTGGGCCGAGGCCCACCCCCGCACGCTGTACCTGCTGCACGAGGAAGTGGCCGCCTGGTCTCGCAGCGGGCCGCTGCGGTTGATGCTGCCGGCCCCCTGACTAGACAAGTTCGGGCGAGATGACGGCGTGCAGCACGACCTGCAGTTCGCCCTCGCGTTCGCGCGCGCGCAGCCACCACACGGCCCCCTTGCGCACCGCCCAGGCCTGGGCCTGCCCGGCCAGCAGGTAGGCGGCCACCACGCCCAGCGTCGGCTGGTGGCCGACGACCAGCACCGGCTCGCGCGCATCGGGCCAGCGCACGGCGTGCAGCAGGCCTTCGACGGTGCCGTCGGGCGCCAGCGCCGGCACCGTCTTGATCTTGCGTTCCAGCGCCGCCGCCGTCTGTTGCGCACGCCGCGCCGGGCTGCACAGCACGCGGGCGCTGGAAGGCAGCTGGCGGTTCAGCCAGGCGGCCACGCGCTGCGCCTGGCGCTCGCCCTTGGGCGTGAGGGCGCGGTCGAGGTCGTCGGCCACCTCGCGCATCTCCAGCGCCTCGGCATGACGCCACAGGATGAGGTCCATCGCGGGCCTACGAATAGCGCTGGACCAGGGCCTGCTGGGCACTGACGCCGTTTTCGGCGACGCGGCGGTAGCGGCCCTCGCCGTCCAGCGCCCAGGCATCGCGGCCGTCGTGCAGGTAGGGCACCAGGCCCTCGTCGATGACGCGCTGGCGCATCGCCTTGTCGCGCACCGGCCACGCCACCTCGATGCGGCGGAACATGTTGCGGCCCATCCAGTCGGCGCTGCTCAGGTAGATCACCTCGTCGTCGTCGCTGGCGCCCCAGCTGAAGTACAGGATGCGCGTGTGTTCGAGGAAACGCCCGACCACCGAGCGCACGCGGATGTTGTCGGTGCGCCCCGGCAGCCCGGGCGGCAGCA
>CAIWPS010000819.1 GCA_903914615.1 uncultured beta proteobacterium
GATCTCCCACGCGCAGATTTTTTTTGCCCACGAATCTTCCGGCGGACCCGCCGGGTAAATACCCACCGGGACCAACATGGGACGCCCTGCCTATCAACCCACGGACGAGCAGCGCGCCCAGGTGACCGGGTGGATGCAAGCCAAGGTTTCCATTGAGGAAATCGCGCGGCGTCTCGATATGACGCCGAAGACTTTGCGCAAGCACTTCGCCGCCGAACTGGTTTTAATCTCGGTAGAAACGGTAAAAACCGCCCTCGAAAGTGCGCGTCCGCGGACGGAGGTCTATCAGCCGACCAGCGAGCAGCGCGAACAGGCGCTCATCTTGGCCGGCGCAAAGCTGTCCCGCCCTGAAATCGCCCGCAAGCTGGGCGTGACCGTGGAAGTGCTGGAAGAGCATTTCGCCGAGGAGCTCGCGCAGGGCCCGGTGAAGTGCAAGGCCGATATCATCTCTTCGATGTTCTACGCGGGCAAAGGCGGAAACGTCGCCGCTGCCAAGGTCTACCTGATCTTCAACGGTCAGGAGGAAGAGGTGCCAGGCCAGCAGCCCGCCGCCGCCGGCATGCTGGGCAAGAAAGAGGCGGCCAACATCGCCGCCCAGGGCGCGCAGTCCGGTACGCCGTGGGACGAGTTGGTCCCTTCGTCGAAGCCGAACTAGCCGATGGGCCTGTCCCTCGCGGTCCCCGACTGGGAGGACCGGATCAGGCGCGGGCTTTCGTTGGTGCCCAAGATCGACATCAACCCAGCTGAGCAGCTGCGTGCCGTCCGAATGTTTGAACGGCTCCGCCTGCCGGACGTTCCCGGCCAGCCCGCGTTCGAAACCGGCTGCGGTCCTTGGTTCAAGGAAATTGTTGGACCGCTGCTGGGGTCTCTCGACCCCGAAACAGGTGCGCGCCTTGTGCGAGGCCTGTTTCTCCTGGCGCCCAAAAAATCGTCGAAGACGACCTACGGTGCAGGCCTGATGCTGACGGCGCTGCTGATGAATAAGCGGCCGAATGGCGAATTCCTGCTGACCGGTCCTACGCACGATATTTCCGAGCTGGCCTACGCCGCCGCGGTCGGCATGATCGACGCCGACGACACTTGGCAGCGCGAGCAGAACGGCCAGGAAGGCTATCTCAAGAAGACCTTCCACACTCGCGATCACCTGAAGACAATCGAGCACCGCATCTCTGGCGCGTCGCTCAAGATCAAGACCTTCGACATGGACGTTGCCACAGGCGTTAAGCCGGTCGGGGTGTTGGTCGACGAGCTGCACATCATTGCCCGAAACAAAAATGCAGCGCGCGTGCTGGGCCAGTTGCGCGGTGGCCGTATATCGAATCCCGAAGCCTTCTTCGCAATCATCACGACCCAATCCGACGAGCCGCCAGTTGGCGTCATGGCCACCGAACTGAAGAAGGCGCGAGATATTCGAGACGGCATCACGCAAGGCGACACGCTCAGCGTGCTCTATGAGTTTCCGCCCGATATCGTGAAGCAACGGCCGGGCACCACGCCGAAGTGGTACAATCCCACGCTGTGGCCGATGGTGACGCCGAACCTTAATCGGTCGGTCACGATCAGCGTGTTGGAGAAGGAATTCGACGAAGCAAAGGAATCCGGCGAAGCCGAAATCCGCCGATGGGCTAGCCAGCATCTGAATATCGAAATCGGGCTGGCGCTTCGCTCGGATCGTTGGTCTGGCGCAGACTTTTGGGAAAAGGCCGAGGACGCCGAACTCACCAGCTTGGAGGATTTGCTCGCTCGCTGTGAGGTCGCAACGGTCGGCATCGACGGCGGCGGCTTGGACGATTTGCTGGGCTTGGCGGTTGTCGGTCGCGAGCGTGTGACGCGCCGGTGGCTGATGTGGGTCCACGCTTGGGCCGACAGGGTCGTCCTGGAACGGCGTAAAGAAATTGCATCCCAGCTGCTCGATTTCGAGAAGTGCGGAGACCTGACCTTCATCGATACACCTGGTCAGGATGTCACCGATGTGGCGGACGTCGTTGAGCAAATCCAGTTGAGCGGATTATTGCCGGAAAAGAACGGGGTCGGAGTCGACCCTGTAGGTATCGCGCAAATCGTCGATGAGCTGGTTGATCGCGAGCTGACGCTCGAATGCGTTGTCGGTATCAGCCAGGGCTGGAGCCTTACCGGCTCAATCAAGACTGCAGAGCGTGGGCTGCGTGATCGTACGCTGGTTCACGCGCCACAGAAGATCATGAACTGGTGCGTCGGAAACGCGAAGGTTGAGCCGCGCGGCAATGCGATAACGATCACAAAGCAGGCTTCGGGTTCGACAAAAATTGACTGCCTGATGGCGGCCTTTAACGCCATTGCGCTGATGTCCAAGAACCCGGACGCCAAAGCTTCCGTCTACGAAGAGCACGGTCTGCTCGTCCTTTAAACCGGAGATAACGATGCAAGACCGCAGCTCGCTGCGCGCGCTCGCGCGCGATGCTCTCGGATTGGCAGGTGTGGGGGCAATCACCTTCGGTGTGGCCCTGATCTATCGCCCTGCCGGCTTCGTCGTCATCGGTCTATTCGCACTGGCCGCTGCGGTCCTGCTAAGTCGGACTACCCCGTGATGCGCGGCCTATTCGGGACAATGTTCGGGTCGCCAAAACGATCCAGCGACGATGGCGATTGGGGATGGGGCAGCGGCTTATGGGGCTCGCCGTCGGCCACTGGCATCAAGATCGACCAGCAGACAGCGCTGCAGGCGACGGCCGTCATGGCGTGCGTCTCGGTGCTGTCGGAGGACATCAGCAAGCTCACGCCGGAGATCTTTCGGCGCGTGACCGTTGCAGAGAAGAAGGATGGCGGGCGCGCGGTAGCTACAACCCATTTTCTCTATGATTTGTTGTGGCGTCCCAACGGCTGGCAGACCTGGCCGGAATTCTGCCGGCAGATGGTCATCGGCTATTTGCTCAGAGGCAACGCCTACGCGGTCATCATCCGCAACGGTCGCGGCGATCCTCAGATGCTTGTGCCGATCAATCCCGATCGCGTGCAGCTGTGGGAAGCGCCAACCGGCGATCTATTTTGGATGGTTTCGCGTTCGGGGCTGCATGAAATGGCAGTCCTGCGGAACGAGCCGCTGCTCATTCCTTACGACAACGTGTTCCATCTCAAGGACCTGTCGGCCAATGGGCTGATCGGACAGTCTCGCATTGCGCTGGCCCGCGAAGCGATCGCGCTGTCACTCGGTCAGGAGCAGCAGTACGCCCGGCTGATGGGCAATGGCTCGCGGCCAAGCGGCATGCTCACGACCGAGCAAAAGCTGACGAAGGAAGCTGCGGATCGGCTTAAGTCCAATTGGGACGCCATCCATGGCGGCCTGATGGGCAGCGGTAAGACTGCTGTGCTTGAGCAGGGCCTCAAATGGCAGCCTCTGACGCTGACGATGGCCGATATGCAGTTCCTGGCCGCGCGCCAGTTTCAGGCGGTCGAAATCTGCCGCTTGTTCCGCGTTCCGCCGCACATGATCGGTGACCTGACGAAAGGCACCTTCAACAATATCACGCAGCAGTCCCAGGAATACCGGAACAACACGCTGACCAGCCACACGGACGTGTGGGAGAAGCGCCTCGATTTCCAGTTCGGTTTGCGCAAGCAGGACATGTTCGTCGACTTCGATGAAAGCTCTCTGCTGAAGGCGGATATCACGGCGCGCTTCAATGTCTGGCGTGTCGGCAAGCTGTCCGGAATCCTGACCACGAACGAAATTCGCATGTCGGAGGGCATGGACCCGGTGGAAGGTGGCGACACACTGATGCAGCCGCTCAACATGGCGCCCTTGGGCGCGGATATGACCGGGGTCGGCGATCCCGGCGCAGGTCATCCGAGCGATGATGTGAGCGCGACTGAAGATACTGGAACAGGGCCCGACGGCACGCCCAGTGCTCCGGCAATCTAGGGGTATGACATGACGCGCCGCTTGATAGCATCGACTGAAGCGGCCGCCTTGTTCAAGGCGGACCACCAAGCCGCAAAAAATGTGGCGGTCTTCCGGCTGCAACCGTCGGAAGCCGACCTCACCCAGGTCGACGATCGCGTCATCCGGTACCTTTTCTCGACCGGCGCCGTCGCGCGCGACAATAACACCGTCAACCAGGACGGCTGGGATTTTTCCGGCTTCGATAACTATCGTTCGTTCCTGTGGGCGCACGATGGCATGTCGCCGCCGATCGGCAATGTGATCGAGCGAACTGTTCGGAACGGGCAATTGACCGGCGCTGTTCGTTATGTCGAGCGCGATATCTATCCCTTCGCCGACATGATCTTCCAGATGGTTAAGCGGAAGATCCTTAGCGCCGTCTCGGTTTCGTGGCTGCCGCTGGAATGGAAGTGGAGCACAGACCGCAATCGACCTGGCGGAATAGATTTCATCCGGCAGGACATGCTGGAAATCTCGCAGGTACCGGTGCCAGCCCAAGTCGTTGCGATCGCGACGGCGCGCGCCGCAGGCATCGACACCGGCCCAATGGTCGAGTGGGCCGAAAAAATTCTGGATAACGGCGGTATGGTCATGGTGCCGCGCACCCAGCTCGAAACTCTTAGAAGGGAAGCGAAGATGCCTTCAGGCTCCAAGTCCACCACGCCGACTTTGACGCGCAAATCCACGCAGCGTGGACTCTACACCGTCAGCAACCTCGCCGACATTTTGTCCTATCTGATGAGCCAGCAGGCGAGCGTCGAATGGGAAACAGAAATCGAAGGCGACGGTAGCGATATCGGCCCGCGGCTCCTGGCGATTGCCAAGCAGCTTGGCCAGGTTCTGGTCGATGCCACGGTTGAAGAGGTCAACGAACTGTTCGCCACCGGTGAAGAGGACGACGTGGATGTGGTGTTCCTAGAAGTCATGGAGCAAGCAGCTAAGTCGCCGGCGCAGCGCGCGCTTATCAAGCTTGGTCTGCTCGCCCGAAAGATGCAGGACGCCGAGAACGCTCCGGATCTGCCGCTGACTCAGATGCGCACCGCCATGCGCGAGGAACTGGAAGCCTTTGTGCGCGCCGGACGTGTGCTCTCCGCGAAGAACGAAACAGACCTGACGACCGCCAGGGATTTGATTGATGGCGTCGTGGCCCAGGTCTCTGCCAGTGACCCCGACACCGCGCGCGCCACCCGCGTTCGCGGACTGCTGAAGGACATGATGGATGCCCTCGCGGCGCCGGCGCAGCGAGCACCCGAGCCCGTGCCAGTCCCGAAGCCGGCCCCCGCCTCCGAAGGCGAAGTCAAGACCCGGGAGCGCAAGGCTAAGGCCTTGGCGCTGTCCAAAACAGCCTAGCGGCTTGCCGCGATACCGAACTCCCTCACCAGTCTGGCGAGGGCGATGGGGCACCAACCGGTGCCCTTTTTCATGCGCACAAAGGAGACCATTTAATGCGCACTTTGAACGAACTTCGCCAGGCGCGTGCTACGGCGATTGATGAACTGCAGAAGCTTACCGGCGATGCCGCGGCATTCGATGCCAAGGAAGCCGAAATCTCCGCACTTGACGGCGAGATCGAACGTGCCGTGAAGGCGCAGGAACGCGCCGCTTCGCTGTCCCGGCCGGCTGGCAGCGAGGCTGCCGTCGACGAGGTGGCCGATGTCGCTGCGTCGCGCGCCGTCAGTCTTTTCCAGGCGCGCGAAGTGCAGTCCCCGATGGCGCGCGGCTTCGATAGCTATCTCCGCGCTTCCCGCGCTGAGCTGCGCGAGGCCGGTGCTTTCAAGCCTGCCGACATGAAGTACCGCAGCCTGGGTGAGCAACTGCAGGATGTGTTCAAGCACTATGCCACCAAGGGCACCCAGACCGATACGCGCCTGGTGCGCGCTCCCACCGGCGCCGGCGAAGTCGACCCCACCGGCGGCGGTTTCCTCGTCCAGACCGATTTCGCCAATGCCATCTTCATGCTGTCGCATGACATGGGCGAAATCTTGGGCCGCGTGAACAAGATCCCGATCAGCGCCAATGCAAACGGGCTGAAAATCCCGGGCGTCGATGAATCGAGCCGCGCGACCGGCTCCCGTTGGGGTGGCGTCCAGTCCAACTGGGCGGCGGAAGGCGTGGCCGGCACCGAAAGCCGTCCCAAGTTCCGCATGGTCGAATTCGATCTACGCAAGTTGATCTCGAAGATGACCGTCACAGACGAACTGCTCGCGGATTCCACCGCTCTGTCGGCCATTGCCGGCCAGGCGTTCTCGGAAGAAGTCATGTTCATGACCGAGGATGCGATTTTCGAGGGCACCGGCGCCGGCCAGCCCTTGGGCATCATCAACTCTCCCGCGCTGGTGACCGTGGCCAAGGAAAATGGCCAGGGCAACGGTACTATCCAGCTGGAGAATATCAACAAGATGTGGGCACGCCTCTGGGCCCGCTCGCGCAAGGAAGCCGTCTGGCTGATTAACCAGGACTGCGAGCCGCAGCTCTACCAGTTGAACCAGGTCGCCGGCATCGGCGGTCAGCCCGTCTATATCCCGCCGGGCGGCGTGCAGAATGCGCCCAACTCCACCCTGTTCGGGCGCCCCGTCATCGCGACGGAATACAGCTCGATCCTTGGCGCGCCGGGTGATATCGCGCTGGTCGATCTCAGTCAGTACACGATCGTGGACAAGGGCGGCGTCAACTTCGCCACCTCGATGCACGTTGCCTTTGATACGGACGAGATGCGGTTCCGCATCACCTATCGTGTCGATGGCAAGCCGATGTGGCATCAGCCGATCACGCCGTTCAAGGGAAGCAACACCCGCTCGCCCTTCGTCGTCCTGGCGCAGCGCTAACCGGCGCCGCGTAAGCCTTCCGCAGCCACGGGGTCGCCGATGGCGACCCCACAATTTTAAAAGGAAAACAGCATGTCTCGTCAGTTCAGCATGGTGGCGGAGCTTTCGCCCGTCAGCCTTCTCGCCCCCGCCGCCGATGCGGCGGGCCGCACTTCTTCCTATCGCAGCCTCAAAAACGCCGACAAGGCTTATGTCCTGGTGCACATCAACCAGGGCAATGCGGCAACGGTCGCGATCACGCTCCTGCAGGCCAAGGATGTGTCCGGAACCGGCTCGAAAGCGCTGGCCGCGACACCTATCTGGCTGAACGATGCCACCGCGACTTCCGATGCGATGGTGGCCCAGGCCGCTGCCGCCGGTTTCACGACCGACGCCAATGTTGCGGACAAGCTCGTCCTGTTCGAAATCGAACCGGAAGCCTGTCTGGATGTGGCCAATGGCTTCCGCAGCATCGCGGTGCAGACCGGCGCTTCCAACGCCGCGAACATCACCGAGGCGAAGCTTCACATCCTCAACAGCTACAAGCAGGCGACCCCGCCCAGCTCGTACACCAACTAAGCGCGGGCGGCGCGCTGGCTTCGGCCGGCGCGCCTCTCTCCCAATCGCAACATTTGCGGCGACCGCCCGGTCGTCGATTAGGAGACTTCAATGACCCAGGCCAAAACCGTTGGAAAGTATGTTGGCGGCAACGCTGGCATGTACGATGCCTATACCGGCGAGACGACCTTCTCCGCCGCCGCGCTCTTTTTCGAAGACGATTTCGTCGGTGGCGGCCATACCGCTGGTGTCCCAGCGGCCGGCTCGCCGGTGGCTGGCTATTCGTGGGTCAAGAAAATTGTGGGTGCAGGCCCCCCGACCGTCGCCGCGGTCAGCAACGCGATCGGCGGCCAGATGGCATGCACGCTACTGGCAAATTCCGAAAAGGAAGACGCCGCGCTCTACATGAACGATAACCTCGCGTTCGACGTCACCAAGGGCCTCGTTTGGGAGGCGCGCGCGGCTCTCACGGTGCTTCCGTCCGCCGCTGGCGCGCAGATGGTGATGGGTATCTCGTCTGCCTGGACCGATGGTCCAGACAATGCGTCTTATTATTTGGAATTCGGCGCCAAGGCGAACGGCAACATCACCATGCGTTCTCAGGATGGTGTCACCCAGAATGAAATCGCCACCGGCGTGACACTCGTCGCCGGCGTCTTTCACGTCTTCAAGATCGACGCGACTGATCCGACCAATGTGGGATTTTATATTGATGGCATCCAGTACAACACGCAGGGCCAGATCTCCTTCGCTGCGACCGGCACCAATGCGGTCCTTCAGGGATATGCTTCGATGTATAAGGCCTCCGGAACGGCCGTCGGTACGCTCACGCTCGATAACATGCAGATCCGTGGCAACCGTCAGTAGCCCCTGGCGCGGGCGTTAGCCTGCGCCAGCCCCTTTCCAACAATTGAGGAACCCAATGAGCGATTCCGCGACGAAGCCGTCATATGTCGGCCCTGCTGTCGGCGACACCATCAATGGCCGTGTCGTCAACGCGACCCGAGGCACCATCAATGGCGGCAATTTTGTGTCGTTCGACAGTGGCGCCACCTATGTGCCTGTCAGCGATATTGAAACGGCCGTGGAAGCCGCGCCAGCGGCCGAAGCTGCCGCCGCCCCGGTAGAGGCCGCCCCAGCAGCGGTAGGCGCAGCTGGGCCGGCTGAGTCCGCTCCGGCGCCCTAAAGGCACGCACCGCGCAATCTTCCATTCCGCAGGAGCCTGAGATGACCGCTTCCCCAACTATCACGGCCGCCGTCATTCCAGCTGGGCAAGCCGTCACTCCCTTTATTCCGCTTGCCCCAAAAACTCTGGTCGGGCTTCAGATCCCGAACGGTTGGACTGCCGCGAATATCTCGCTGCAAGCCAGCTATGACGGGGGCACGACGTTGGTGGAGTTCGGCAACGCCGCCGGCCTCTTCGCGATCACTGTGCCTGGGACGACCGGGGAGTTCATCGGTCTTGACCCGAACATTTTCCGCGGGGTGACGGGTATCGTCATTCGGTCCGGTACTGCTGCGTCGCCGGTGAACCAAGTCAGCCAGGCCACCATCCAGGTCATTTCGACGCCGTTGCTCTAGTAGCAGCTGTCAGGATCCGCCGATGTCCTTCCAAGTCTTCTCGCAGGTGCTGGTACAGGCCAGCAGCTATGATCTGACAGATATAGCGACCGCAAAAGACGAACTCGGGATACCGACCGTCGATACGAGCAACGACAACTTTCTGCAGCGCGCGATCACGCAAACCTCGAAGGCAATCGCAAATTATTGCAACCGCATTTTCCAGGTGGAAACCGTTTGTGACTCGTTCCAAATGGTGCGCGACCCCTGGCACCGCGACTTCCCGCGCAATGTTAAGTCTCTCCAGCTGTCACGCTGGCCCGTCGTCGCCGTAAAATCTCTGGTGCAGGACGGCACGGTCCTTGTCGAAGGCATTGACTTTCGCGTGGACTATGACTCTGGCAGGATATTCTGCCTCAGCCAGTATAGCAGCGACGTCGTGGGTTGGGCCGGCTGCAATATAGTCGTCACCTACTTGGGAGGCTATTCGACCCGCGCGACACAATCCGCATCGGTACCGGGCAGTCCCGGTCCCTATTCCGTCACCGTGACCAACAGCGCGAATTTCTGCGCCGATGGCGGTGTCACCTATGCAAACGGCGTAGCGCTGCTTGCAGTCACTTCGAACCCGACCGTCGGGCAATACTCGGTGGTGGCCGGTATCTATACCTTCTCCGCAGCGGACGCTGCGGCTGGCGTCGTGATTTCGTATCTCTACGCCGATATTCCGGACGACCTCGTCGATGCAGTCCTTCGGATGACCGTGATGCGCTACAAGCAAAAGGACCGCGATCCGATGCTTGTCTCGCAGGAACAACCGAACGTCGGCAGCCGCCGTTGGTGGGTTGGAACTGTCCCTGGGCAGAACGGCTCATTTCCTCCAGAAATTCAAGGACTCCTGGACAGCTATTGCGTGCCGGTGGCTGCCTAAAATGGCTGGCGACCTGGGCGTCGTGGTGAGCGGCGATCGCAACGTCTCGATCAAGTTCGACGAGTTTCCTCAGAAGTTGCATCGACAACTTTTGGCGCGGATCGTCGCCCTCACAAATGCGCTGGCAGCCCGGGTTCGTGGAGCGGTTCCGGTCCTGACCGGAAAGCTGCAAGGGGAAATCGGCAGCCGCATCTATGACAAGGAAGACCGGATCGTCGGCGTCGTCGAGGTCACCGGCGACTATGCCAAGGCCGGCGCACTCGAATACGGCGCCCAGGGCACATCGCAGGTCGGGTCGCACTCACTGCAGCTTGACCATGTGTTCTACACGAAATTGAACGGTCCGATAGCAGTCATGGTGGCTGCGCACAGCCGCCAGATGAACCTGGTGGCCACGCGCTTCATGCGCGGGTCGGAGGCTGACATGCGCGTTGAGATCACCGCCGGGCTCAAAGAAGCAGTCACCGAAACCGTTACGGACACCAACTCGTGATCAATTCGCATGAACCAGCGATGGCGGCGCTGTTCACGCTGCTGCAGAACGCTGTAAAGGTAAATTTCACGGGAAATGGCACTCCTGCCTCTGCCACGATCACAAACCTGAGCGGCACGCGAGGCTTCTTCCAAGGCCTCCCGGTGTTTGGGCCTGGCGTCCCGCAGGGTGCCGTGATCGACAGCTTCGATCCTGTGGGATTGACCGTGACGCTTTCTGCGCCTTTGACGGCACCATCAACCGCGGGCGCTTTTTCCACCGGCTTCCTCACCACAGGCCGCCGCGTGCAATTCTGGACAGATGTGGCGGCGCAACCGGCCTTGTTCCTGCGCCACACAGCTGCGGAAGATGATTATCCAGGCACCGTGCTTCAGCGCACCTCGATCGAGGCCGAAATCTGGATTTACGCCAAGAACACGGATCCGAATGCGCCGGCGGACACGCTGCTCAACAACCTGATCACGGCTGTGCGGACAGTCCTTGCGGCCGATGTGATGGGCAATCCCGTGAACCTGAGCGGACTTGCCAGATTTTGCCGGATCGAAGGTCGGTCCGATTACGACCCCGGGGACATCGACGCGCAGGCGAAGGCGGTCATCCCCGTAAAAATCCTGCTCCCATAAGAGCGTTTCACCTTTTCAACCGCGGCTAGGAGGCCCACAACATGCAACTCAATTTTGGCGTCGGTACCGCGATCTGCAAGCGGACCGACATCGTCAATGCGAAGCCGTCGCTGCTGGGCGTCCTGCAGGATTGCGAAATCGATTTCGATGTCACGCTCAAGGAGCTGATGGGCCAGTACAAGATGCCTGTCGACGTCGCGCCGGCCAACATGAAGATCACCGGCAAAGCGAAATTCGCCCGCATCCAAGCCGACACCCTCAACCAGCTGTTCCTGGGGCAGACCGAGACCGCCTCCGCGGGCACGCAGATGCAGGTGGCAGAAACCCACACCGTCGCCAGCACCACCCAGGTGGTGACGAATGGCGCCACCTTTGTTGAAGACTTGGGCGTCTTCTATGCCAGCACCGGGGTCCAACTGCAGCCAGTGACGAGCAGCCCGTCGGTCGGCCAATACATTCCCGGCGCGGCCGGCGTTGGGTCCTATACCTTCAACGCGGCCGATGAGGTCGCGCTGCTGTTCTATTACAGCTACACGGTCTCCAACATGATCAGCGTGGCCGGCACGAACCAGCTGATGGGCGCGGGTCCGATCTTCTCGCTCAACCTGCAGCAGACTTATGCCGTGCAGGGCGTGAACAAGAACATCTTCATGAAGCTGAATGCCTGCCGGGCATCCAAGCTGACGATGCCCTTCAAGAACACGGACTACACCATCCAGGACTTCGAATTCACCGCTTTCGCGGACGTCTCGAACAACTGGGGGACCTTGGTCTTCAGCGAATAGGCCAGGTGCGGCGTGTTCGATCCTGTCATTGCCATTGCTGGGCGCGAGTGGCCGGTTCCGGCGCTCGCGCCTAGGCAAAACAGGTATGTGATCCCGCTGTTGGCGTCGCTGCCGTCCAACATCGCCTTCAATTATGCGGCCGCGGCGGACATCGTATTTCTGGCCCTCACGCGCGGCCATCCCGATCTGAAAAGGGCGGACTTCGATGAATGGCCCCTACCAGCCTGGGAGCTGGCTGACGCCATTCCGGTCGTCGCAAACCAGACCGGAATGATGACGGGCGTGGCCCAGGCATCGGGGTCTTCTTCAGAGCTGCCAGACTGGGACCGCATCATCGCCCAGTTTTGCAATTTTCTGCCAGGCACGACGCCGGATTACTGGGAAGACGCCCTTACCATGACGCGCCTTCGCGCCATGCGCGAGGAATGGCGGCTCCGGCCGCCGGCGGCCCTGCTGATCGCCGGCTTCCTCAAATACAAACCCCGCCCGCGCGATATCGATGCTGTGGAGGAGCTGATGAAGCTATTTCCCGGCGGTCAGCTGCGTCTCAACTGAAAGTGTTTTTCATGACCGAAGTTGCATCCAAGCAGGTCCCTACGGTCCACCTGGCGGACAAAGACTGGGAAATCCCGGTGCTTGCCCCCAAGCAGAACAAGGTGATCGTGCCGATCCTAGTCGCGCTGATCCCGCGCGTGGTGGCTGCACGCGCCGCTGGCATGGTCGATCCGAGCGACGAGACCAAAGGCATCAACCTCGCGCGCGTCGTGATTGAACTGATCGGCGACGCCAAGACCTATGATGATCTCAGCGTCGTGGTCTACACGGCGCTGACCCGGGCGAACCCCGCGCTGACGCGGGAGGAATTCGACAACATGCCGGTCGACACCATGGAAATGGTGGCGGCATTAACCTGCATCGGCCAGCAGGCCGGGCTTTTGCGGAAGTAAGCGCGCCCGATGGCGGATAATGTCTCGGTCAAGATCACAGCTGACGTTGTTGATCTGCAGGCGAAATTCGCCGTTGCGAAGGCGGAATCCAATGCCCTGACGGCCGAGTTGAACAAGCTCGCCCGCCAGGCTGCCCAGAATGGCATGACGGACGAGCTGAAGGCGTCATTGACACAGGCGGCGGAGGCCGCGGTCAACGCGAAGGTCAAGTTCTCCGACCTCAACAGGGAGATGCAGGACCAATTCAAGAAGTCCGGTGAATCCGGCAAGGACATGGATGGCCTTCTGCATGGTGTCCTAACCGGCGCCGTGTTCCTGGAATACGAAGAGATCGCCAAACAGGCGCTGGAAGCTGTCCAACAGGCCTTCGAGAAGACAGTGGGGAAGGCCGAGGAATTCGGGCTCTCCAATGCCAAGTTCGCCGCCATCATCGGCACCACAGCCGAGGGAGCGACCGGTCTCAGCGAGGCCCTAAAAGGCGTCGGCGTCAGCACTGAGCAGTACGAGACCATGGCCCTTCGCCTCGGCGAAAACATGGGCAAGCATGAAGCCGCTTTCAAGAAATTTGGTGTCGCGACCCGCGACGCCAGCAATGACCTGCTCGGTGGCAAGGCTGCCATGGATGCCGTTTTCACGGCAATGGAGAAGAACCCAGCCGAGCGTAATGCCATCGCATTCGATGCTTTCGGCCGCAAGGCGCTGGATGCTTTCGACATCATGCGCGCTGGCGGTGAGGATGCAGAGCACGTCACCGCCATCCTGAAGGAAATGGGCGTTCAGACGGACGACACCAGCGGCAGCTCTGCCAAGCTGGAAAGCTCCCTCAATGACATGCGGGTCATGTTGGAGGGGCTGGAAATCGCTATCGGTCAGAAGCTCATGCCTGTGGTCGAGCGCTTCGTGCAGTGGGCCGAAGGTGAAGGTGCGCCCGTCCTCAAGGAACTGGGCGCGGCGGTGGCGTTTGTAGTTGAGGAATTCGTCTGGTTCGCCACCACCGTCGACCAGGTTGCCACCGCCATCGCGATGCCGTTGGCGGAGATGACAGACGCCCTGATTGGATTTGGCACTGTCGCCTATGATGTCCTGACGCTGCACTTCTCGTCCATCAAGGGCGATGCCAAGGCCGCCTGGGACGCGATGAAGTCCGACTGGAAGCAGGGGCTGGCAGAGATGTCCGCCGATGCCAAGGCCTATGATGCGGTGGTCAATGCGCTCTATGGAAAGGCCCCGAAGCTCCAGGGAGGCGCCTATGGCAAGCTCGATGGCAAACCGATCAAAGGTGACGACAGCAGCGGCAGCGACAAGGCCGCCAAGGAAGCGCGCCAGCTCGCGGACGAGATGGCCGATGCCCAGGCAAAACTCGGTCTGGCAAAAGTCAAGAGCGAGCAGGACGTCGACGCTGCCATGTTGGCGCTCGGTCGGGAGACCGAAGAGGAATTTGTAAAACAGGCGTTGGACCTGGAATCTCAGAAGTACGAAATCCAACTCGCCGCGCTGAACATGAAAGCCGCGGCAGACGCGGGCGACAAGGTCAAGCACCAGAAGGACCTCGACGAGATCACGCTGCTGGAGCAGACGCACGCCAACGAGATGGACAACATCTGGGAGCGGTATCAGGAGAAGAAGCAGCAGCTGTCCAAGCAGGCGCTGCAACAAGAACTGACAGATGACGACAGCCGGCTGAAAAATGGTTTGACGGCGCTGGAACAGGATTATCGCGGGCACCTCATCACGGTCGATGAGAAGGCTGCCGCAGAGCGCCAGCTGACCATCACGATTATGGGCGAGGAATTGAAGCGGCTCGATGCCGAATTGTCTGGCCTCGTTAAGGGCACTTCCGCGCGGCATGATGCCTACAAGCAGCGCCAGAAAGTCGCCCAGGACATGGCGAAAGCCGTCCAGAAGATCGATGATGACTTGGCCAACGAGCAGCGGCAGAAGTGGGACCAGATGGCGACCTCTATCCGGTCGTCTTTCAACAACGCGCTCAATGGCATGGTCCTGGGCACCACCAGCTGGCAAAAGGCCCTCCAGCAGGTCATTACCAGCGTGGTGACCTCCTTCCTGAACATGGGCGAGAAGATCCTGGAAGACCAGGCGCAGACCTGGATCACCCAAGAAATCCTGGGCAAGGCGACGTCGACCGCATCCGCGGATGGCCAGATTATGTCGGCGGCGGCCGTCGCCGCCGCGAACACCTTCGCTTCGACCGCTGCCATCCCGTTAGTCGGCCCCGAGCTGGCGCCCGCCGCCGCCATGGCTGCCTATGGCCAGGTGATGGCGTTCGAGGGCTTGGCCTCCCTCGATGTTGGCGCGTGGGAAGTCCCCGGCGACATGGTCGCCAATATCCATAAGGGTGAGACAGTCGTGCCGGCCGACTTCGCCTCCGGCATGCGTGCAAATGGCGGGTTCGGCGGCGGAGGAACCACGAACCACAACACCTTTGCGCCGCAGATTTCCAGCAACGCGCCGATTGACGTCGTCCGCGAGCTTCGCAACAGCCAGTCCGACTTTGTCACCTACCTGAGCAAGCTGGCCCGCGACGGGAAATTCTGATCATGCTGCCCATATACCCTGACGGCGCCGTGCTCCCGGGGCTGGGCTTCAATGTGAAATGGTCGCCGCTGTTTTTCAACATGCCGACCCAGACCTCCGCAACCGGCGCTGACATCGACGTCGGCCTGGCGGACACGCCGTTGCACAATTTTGAGCTCACCTATGAGTTTCTGCGCGACCGCGGGCCGGACGGAGCAGTCACGCTCGAATTCAAGACCATGATGGGCTTCTTTTTGCAGCTTGGAGGCACGGTAGGCCGTTTTGCCTTCAAGAATGTCGATGACCATAAGGTATCGAAGCAGCTTGTCGGCACGGGTGACGGCGCGACCACTTCCTTCACCTTGGTGCGCACATTCGGCGCGCAGGGTTATTTCGGCACTGAACCCGTCGGGATAGTCGATCAGACACAGCCGTTCCGGGTTTATGTCGGAAATTCCCCAACACCGCTGACGAGCAGCCAATATACGCTGAATTCGACGACGCCGTGTGAGCAGACCGTGACGCTAAGCGTCGCTCCGACCGCCGGGCAGCCCGTGCAGGTTGACATGTCGTATTTTTATTACTGCAAGTTTCGCGACAATACGTACACCTTCGAAAAGTTCATGGATCGGCTCTGGCTGCTGAACAAGATCGATATCCATAGCTGCCGGCCGGCCGCCTGATGCCAATTCTGCGCCCGGCTTCGACCGCGCTGGCAGCCGCGCTGGCAAGCGGTGTGCCGCTGAACCGTGCAGACCTGTTTACCTTCACGCTTGCCGACAATGTCACCGTCTACAACTGGACAACCTGGCGTAAGGACCAGGTGATCGGCAGCGTGAATTTCAGTTCACGCCAGCCTTGGTTGAAGCGCGGCAAATGGAACGTCGCTAACACGATGGAGGTGCCCAGCCTCGCGGTAGACCTTCTGGCGCTGAATGACGGCTTCGCCGGCGGTGCCAACATCAAGACCCAAATTCACAATGGGCTTTTCGATGGCGCGAGTGTTCTGCTTTCGCGCGTGTATATGCCCATCACCGCGCCCGATGATGTGACGAGCCTGGGCACAATTGGCCTCTTTGGAGGGGTCTCGGCGGGCATCGACGTCATCGGCTCGATGGCGAGCCTCACGGTCAAAGGCAAGAACAACCGGCTTGACCAGTATGCGCCGAGAAATAACTACCAGATCGGCTGCAATCACGCCTTCTGCGATGTGGGTTGCACGCTTAGCCGGACGACGTTTACGTCCTCATTCACGGTCGGATCGTCTCCGACTTCCATCTTCGTGCCGTGGGGCGGCACGGCGCCCGGGAATGCCTCGAACTATATCGACGGAACCCTTGCAATCACCAGCGGCAGCGGCGCCGCGCAACGGCGCAGCATTGTGGAGGCGGATTCCACCGGCCTTACGCTGGCCTATCCGCTCTACGAGACGCCCAGCCCAGGAGACACCTTCACGGCGTTCCAGGGATGCGACAAGTCCTTTGCCAGCGGATCCGGGCGCAGCTGCACGGACCGTTCCAACACGCAGCATTATCGCGGCTACGAATTCGTCCCTCCGCCAAACACGGCCTATTGATCATGGGCCGTTTCTATATCCACCAGCAGACCGTGGCAGACGGACCCTGCGTCATCGCCACATTGCGCGGCGGCTCGGTTGAGCGACACGAGTTCGCCACCAGCAAGGAAGCAGAGGCGAGGGCGGCCCTGATTACTGAGGGGTTGAGCTGGCTAGGGACACCATTCCGGGACTGCGCGGACGTTAAGGGGCCATCTGGAGCGGTCGATTGCGCCATGATGCTGTGCCGATCCTTCGTGGACACCGGGAACGCGGCGCCATTCGATCCGCGCCCTTATTCGCCGCGGCACATGCTGCACAGCGACGAGCAGAAGTTTCTCGGCTGGATCGAAAAGCTTGGGGGGATCGAGGTAGCGACACCTCGCATCGGCGATGTGGTGGTCTGGCAATTTGGTCGGTCCTTTTGCCACGGGGGCCTGCTGATCAATAGCCGCGAAGTGGTGCATGCATATTCGGCCGACGGCATGGCCACCGTCAGCGGGTTGGACGCCCCGCTGCTGCGGGAGATTACCCGCAACCTGGCGCGTCCTGTGAAATATTTCGATTGCTGGAAGAAGACCTAAATGGCCGGCTTGATGGGAGGGGCAAACCAGCAAAACGCCCCAATCATCTATTCCGGCCTGAATATCGGCTCGTCCATGATGGACATGCCGGTTCCCATCTTCTGGGGCCAGGTCCGTCTGGCGACAAACGCAATCTGGTATAACGACTTTCAAAAGAAGGCGATCAGCGCCAAGGGCAAAGGCGCCAGCGCGAAGGGATCGCAGCAGTACGATTATTCAGCAGCGGTCATTCTCGCCCTTTCCGAAGGGCCTATCGACAGCATAGCCAACATCTGGGCAGCAGGGTCCACCACCACCACGACCACGCTCTCCGCGCTGAACATGACGTTCTTCAGCGGGACAGCATCTCAGGCCCCTTGGTCCTGGGCGGTGTCGAACTATCCGGCGCAGGCGCGCGCTTATGCCCTGACCGCCTATCTCGCCTGTCCCAAGCTTGACCTGGGAGAGGCTGCCGCGATTCCGGACAATGAGTTCGAGTGCGTCAGGACGAGCCTGTTCTCCTATTCGCATTCGAGTCCCGGCTGGATCAACCCGAACACCCACGCCCAGGACACGGCCGTCGATTGCCTGATGTCCGACATAGTCACGGATTTCCTGGTCAACCCCCAGTATGGGATGGGCGGCTTTGTCTCCGGCGAGATGGGGGACACCACGCAATATGCGACCTACCAAAGGGCGCAAGGGCTGTTCTTCTCGCCGCTGCTGAACGCGGCGGAAAAGGCCACCTCGATCATCGATCGCTGGGCCCAGCTCTCCAACAGCTGGATTTATTGGTCGGGCACGCAGTTCCAATATGTCCCGCTGGGCGACAGCGCCGTGACGGGGAATGGCGTGACCTACACGCCGGACAATGCTGCAGCCTACAGCCTTAAAATTTCGGATTTCTTGGGGCAGCCGCCCGTCAAAGTGAGCCGGGCGGACCCCGCCGACTGCTTCAACCGCACCGTCGTCAGCATAACCGACCGCACCATCGGCTACACCACCAACCCGATCGAGTACAAAGACCAGACCCTGGTCGACCTCTACGGCATCCGGGACAATTCGAGCGTCCAGGCCGACGAGATCAAGGACCCGATAGTTGGCGCCATCGTCGCGCAGCTGGTGGGTAAGCGCGCCGCCTACATTCGCAACACCTATTCCTTCAAATTGCCGGGCCGCTTTATTCGCTGCCTTCCCGGTACGGTGCTGACCGTCCCCGATCCGAACATCGGCATCAATGTGCGGGTGCGGGTGAAGACCGTGGAAGAGGACGAAAACGACGTCCTTTCCATGGTCGCTGAGGAATTTCCCGGCACCATCGGGACCTATTACCCGGCTTCCGGATCGAGCATCGCTGGAAATATCCCGACGACGCCAAACCAGTTCGCGGCCCCGGGCAACGTGAACACGCCCGCGATTGTTGAGCCAAGCTCCGCCTTCACGGGCGGTTCGGCCATCATCGTGGTCGCGGCGTCCGGCGGCGCCAATTGGGGCGGCTGTTTCGTCAATCTGAGCTTTGACGGTACAAACTACAGCACCATCGGCACCATCAACGCGCCCGCTATCCAGGGCACGCTGACCGCCAACCTCGCCAGCCACGCCGACCCGGACACGGCCGACACGCTGGCGGTGGACTGCACGGAAAGCCTGTCGGCCACACAGGCGGTCACCCACGCCGACGCTGACGCGCTGCGAACGGTGGCGCTGGTTGTGGCCCAGCCCACCGTGATGGGCGGCATTGCCGTCGTCCCGACCAACGGCGAGCTGCTGGCATTCGGCAACGTGGCGGCCACCGCAACCTATGCGGCAAACCTCACCTACCTGCGGCGCGGTCAATACGGCAGCACGCCGGCTTCGCATTCGATAGGGGACCAGTTCACTGTCCTGGACGTGCTGGGCGAGACTGACACGGCCGTGCGCTATGCATTGCCGGCCCAGTACATCGGCAAAACGCTCTACATCAAGCTGACCAGCTTCAACCCGTTCGGCCCCAACAGCGGGGTGCAAGACCTCAGCACCGTGGTGGAATATCAGTATACCCCAACAGGTGCGGGCTTCGGGGCCGGCGGATCCGGCGTTCCCAAGGTCCCCACAGGCCTGTCGGCAGTTCCTGGCTCGATACAGGTTAGCCTGTCGTGGCTTGCCAATGCCGCGACCGACAATGTGACCACCTATTCCCTGTACCGCGCGCCTGGCACGGGCGCGTCGTTCGGCAGCGCGTCGATGATATGGACGGGGATGTCGCTGACCTATTCCGACACTTCAGTCTCACCGTCAACCGGCTACACCTACTTCCTGGTCGCCAACAATGAGGTCGGCGCTTCGGCCAACAGCGCTGGCGTAAATGCAACGACCTCGATGTCCACGGGTAGCGCGACAACCCTGGTGACTGCAAGCGGCGCTGTCTCGCTATCATCGCCGCCGGCCATCAACTGGTTTGTCGATATCACGAACACCAGCGGCGCGGCGCTGAACGTGTCCCTGCCGGGATCCCCGGTGGTGGGCCAGCGCATCGTGATTACAGACTTCGGCGGGAACGCTGGCACCTATCCGTTCAGCATTCTGAGCGGCGCAACAATCATCGACACAATCGTCGTCAACGGCGGCTGGTCCATCGTGCGGTGGAACGGCAGCGCATGGATTAGGAGTGCATGACCATAAAAAAGACCGCCTTTGCCTTGGCCCTGGCCATCTGCTGCAGCCCGGCGATCGCCGGGCAGGTGCCGAGTCCTGTAAATGCGCCGGCCACAATGGGGTCGTCCCATGTCTATTCTGCCAACGGCACAAACCCACAACAGGCTGCCGACAGCGGAATTGGGGCGTCAGGTGGCGTTATCACAATCGGCGCGTGGCAGGCATCGGCCATTGCGGACGCCTATATTGCCTCAGCTTCAACCTGGAACGCGAAACTGGGCCCGTCGGCCATCGGTAGCACGGTGGAGGCTTGGTCTGCTGACCTGGATGCGGTCGCGGCCCTTTCTTCCACGGGCATCGTAAAGCGCACGGGCGCGCACACATGGGGCTTTGCAGCTTCTGGCACCGACTATGCCCCTGCGACCAGCGGCATGGCCATGCTGTACGGGAATGGCGCTGGGGGCTTTTCCAGCGTGACGGTTGGGAGCGGCTGTTCCTTTTCTGGTGGCACGCTTTCCTGTACCGGCAGCGGCGGCACGGTCAGCAGCGTTGGGCTTACCGCGCCTTCAATCTTCACCGTCAGCGGATCGCCCATCACCACCAGTGGCAGCTTGGCATTCACCCTGAACACGCAGTCTGCGAACCTGGTGTTTGCTGGCCCAGGCAGCGGCGGCGCGGCCGCCCCTGTCTTCCGCAGCATGGTCTTGGCTGATCTGCCGTCCATCGCCTTTTCGAACCTCACTGGGTCGCTTGCCTGTTCGCAATCGCCTGCCTACACCGGCGATGTCACGAAGCCATCCGGTTCCTGCGCCACCACCCTGGCCAACGTTCCGGCGATTAGCGGCTCAAATCTTACCAACCTAAACGCTGGGGCTCTCGCAAGTGGTACGGTGCCGGCGGCCAGATTGCCTGTCCCGGCGGCCGCAGCGCTGGGCGGGGTGTTTTCAAAGGTAGCTGTCACCCATCAGTTTCTGACTTCGATCAGCAGCGTGGACGGTAGCGTGGGCCAGGCCCAACCAGCGGCTGCCGACATATCCGGTCTGGCTGCTTCCGCCACCACCGACACCACGAACGCCAGCAACATCAGCACCGGGACACTTGCTGCGGCGCGTGGCGGCGCTGGCACCATCACCGGCATTTTGAAGGCGAATGGCTCTGGCACGGTATCGGCGGCGGTGAGCGCCACCGATTATGCGCCAGCCACCACTGGCAGCGCGGCTCTGTTGGGTAACGGTGCCGGCGGCTTTTCGTCTTATGCCGGCGCTTCCTGCACCAATCAATTTCTTCGCAGTCTCAGCAGCGCGCTCGCTGGCACTTGCGCGTCGGTGGCCAACACCGATCTGTCCAATAGCTCGCTGACGATCGGCTCCACCAGCGTTTCTTTGGGGGGCACAGCCGCAACGATTGCTGGCTTGACGCTTACTGCTCCAACTTCGACGGGCACCGGCACATTTGCAAAATGGGATGCCACGGCCAACGCAGCCGGCTCTATCTTTTTTCACAATGACGGCACCGCCGGCGGCTTCGGAAATGGCATGGCGTCTATAACTAGCGCGGCAACGTCCGGTGTTGCGCTTTGGACAGTTATTACAGGTTCGGGCGGCATCGCCCAACAATACTATGCCAACGGTAGCGCTGCATCAGGCACAACAAAGTATGTCTCATTCGGATATTCCAATGCTGGCGAAATCGGCAGCATAAGCACTGCGGGCAGCTTTACCACAGCCTACAACACGACTTCGGACAAGCGCCTAAAAACAAAGGTTCATGATCTGCCTGCGACCACCGCGCTGAAAGCGTTGCAAGCCTATCATCCGCAGACCTATCTCTTGCGCGGCCAGCCAGGCGTCGGCGCTCTCGCCCAAGATGTAGACGCGAGGATGCACGCCATCGGCATTGATGCAGGTGGGCTCGGTCTGGTCAGCCGTGGAGACAAAGACCTTGGCCGCAAACCAGGTGACCCGAAGTTCCGCACCTGGGCAATGGACTCCAGCAAAATGGTCCCTTTCCTGGTGGCGGCGGCGCTGGAACAGCAGAAAACCGTGGCACTGCTGACAGACACGGTGCGCCGCCAGGGCGAACAGGTCGCATCCCTCAAACACGAGATTACCGCCCTGCGGCTGCGACAGCCGCAACCAAGGCGGCGTCGCGGCGTGCAATCCGTCCACCAATAATTCCAAAACGATAGGAGTTTGCGTTCATGATATTGATGCTCGCGCCTGGCCCGCGCATGACATATGCGGGCGCGCCCACGGGATCGGTGTACGTCTCGGACGACAACGGGTTGATCCGTCTTATCAACAACTCGACGGCAGATCAGTCTTTTCTCGCGGGCCTCGGTGTCGATCTGCTGACCGCGTTCGGCGATTGGGGCAGCCGTGGCTTTTTGCTGTTGAACGATCTCTATAACGCTGACATCGCGAATCCCTTTCCACGCTTCACCGTGGCCTCCGTCTTCCAGGAGACTACCGCCAGCAACGGCACATGGGCGAAGACTGGCAATGGCAATGGAGTGGGAAACTGGACGCAGGTTTCGCTTCTGACGCTCACCAGCCTGCAAGCGCAGATACAGACTCTTTCTCAAACTGTCGGTAATTTTCAGCCTGAAATAGACGCGGAGACGGCTGCGCGGGAAGCGGGCGACGCCAATCTTGGAAACAGCATCACGGCAGAATCCGCAACGCGCGCAACCAACGACGCAGACCTTCAGAACCAAATAAACCTTCTCAACGGCGTGGCGCATTTCGCCTCTGGGGGCGCGGCAGCTGCCGCCACCACCGCCCCACTCCCTGCGAACACTTATGTCAACGGCTCATCCGGTGTTGGCGCGACCCTGACCGGGAATGCCAATGGTGCGCTGCCCTCACAAGACGGCGTTGCGCCTTTCGTGGGTATGCGCCTCCTGGTCTGGCAGGAAGCCGATGCCACCCACAATATGTTGGGTGTTGTGACGCAGGTGGGAAGCAGCGGCGCGCCCTACATCATCACCCGCGCCGCCGATGGCGATTCCGCTGCCGAACTTGCTGGTATTCAGGTGAGCATCGCCGGCGGAACAACGCTTAGCGGCGGCGTTTACATCTTGCCGCTTCCTGCCAGCGCCATTGTCATCGGAACCACGGCACTTGTTTTTGCTCCTTACAAAAACTCCGGCCTGTACTACCAGCAAATCGCAGACCCGACGGCGCTTCGCGCGCTGGGCGCAAGTAGTTCGGCCATTGCTCGCGCCAAACTCCAGACGACAAATCGCTCCTACTCATGGAGCCCCACATCGACAGCCACTGACACTGGATATGAGGTCATACAAGCCAACAACGTCGCTACCGGCCGCTGGCTGCTGGACACCCAGGCGACCATCATCTGGGTCGATCCTACCAACGGCAACGATGCGAACGACGGAAGCTACTACTCGCCTGTCAAGACTATGACGCTGGCCTACCTTTTGGCGGACGACGGAGCCGTCATCAAGGTAGTTCGCGGCGCGCGCATAACCGAGAATGTCAACGCCGCTATCCGGGCGATCGGCGCTGGCAGCATCGCGGGGGGCGTGCTTACGGTAACGTCGATCCGCGCCCAGTGCGCTCCGATCACGCAAGGCCTTTTGATCGGAGGGCCGGGGGTAACGCTGGACACGACCGCGGTCGGAACTCAGATATCCGGCGTCCCTGGCGGGGCTGGCACCTACAACGTGTCTCCGAGCCAGACCGTAAGCGCCACAACCCTGAACTTCTCGAACCAGAGTGCTGGCAACCTGCCGAAATTCGTCACCATCGAAGGTGACGGCGGCGACGCCATTATCTTCGACCAGTTCAACAACGCGGTTGCCGCGAACTGGACAAACACCGCAGGGACCACATACCAGCAGGGCGTGGCGTTGTCCTGGCCCTCGGGGGGGGGGGACCTGCCTGCCTGTCGTCGTGGACGTGGACCCGACCGGGCAGGCGACGAGGCGCCTCCAGCACGCGGCGCTCACGTCCCTGAGCGGCTTCACGACCGACGCGCAGTGCATCGCCTTCGTGGAGGCCAACCCCGGCTGGTTTACGCTCATTGGCGGCGGCACGAACGTGGACCACTCCGTGAGCGGGTGGGTCATGCCGGCCACCTATACCCTCTATGTCAACCTTCCTGACGGGAGCAATCCGACATCAAACGGCCGGACAATCCGGTACTCGAATCGCTCCGCGCCGAGCTTCCCGGTGTCGGCCGATGTCGGCACCTTCTCGTCGCTTGGAGGCGTGACGAAAGACGGCGTGTATGGCTACGGCTGCAACTTCAGGGGCCGCAGCGAGGTGCTCTATCCGGCTGGCCACGGCTTCATCGCCCCGGCATCGCGCTGGGAGGACTGCACGGTGGCGTTCGGTAGCACCACCGCGCCGACGGCCTTTGCTGCCCACTTCTTCTCGGACAACAACCCAAGCTCCGGGACGTACTTCCCCTGGACGCGCGCCTACATGAAAAAGTACACCTGCATCGACTTCCCATCCGCGTTCAGCTCCGCAATCGGCTCTCACGGCACTATCGGCGGCAACATCGCGGATGCCATTATCGTAGACGAGATGTACGCGCAGAATGTCCTGTTGCTGTTCGGCGCAGCCCAACTTGCACTCGGGGTCACGGTCGGAAACCTCGTCGGGAAGAAGATTGGCGCCCTCCTCGGCGGTAGCGCAAACCTGGACCTCATAAAGTCCACGGTCTACTTCGACCCCGCGCCCAGCAACAACAGCATGTTCGGGCCCCCTAGCGCGGGGTTCGTACACAACCACTACGACGCCCGTTACGTTGGAGGCAACATAGTCGTCAGCGGCGATGCAGGCGGGGCCGGGACGCTCAACTTCAACGGTCTCATTGATTATTGGGGAACGGACGGCGCCAACTTCACATGGTACAGGGTGACCGGGCAGTGCGGCCCGATCAACATGAGCGGCATGATCCGGGGCCGAGGCGTCTATCAAACCCCCCTGGAGAGCGGCGTCACCACCACCCCGATGAACATGAAAGATGTCGTCCTCTGGAATCTGGGGACCGCTCCCGCGTGGAACCTATCCAGGACCATCGTGGACGACCCACTGGTCACGAAAAGCGATGCCGATGGCGTCGAGGTGTCGGGGAAGAGCCCGGTCCAATTCCGGGCGCGGAAACTTCTCGGCACGTTCGTCGCGCCCCGGCTCAGTAGCATAAACCCGGCGACGTTCGTCGCCGCGACCAGCAAAGACGTGGTCGATTGGAACCTGTTGTCGGGACTCCAATATGGTCCCCCGTTTACGTCGCTCTTCTCGACGCCTCAGTCGTCCGGATATCCATCCGCGCTAGGGGTGTGCTTCATCGGAAACGAGACGACAACCCCGCTCTACTTTGCCCTGTTCGGGAAGGCGGGGCTCCTACAGAAGTTTGTCTACGGCAGCGCGCCGACCGCGATCACAAGCGGCATCACGGCAGACATCAACGCCATGTCGGCGCGCGAAGACAGCTATGTCGGCGTCTGCTGGAACAGCGACGGGAGCGCCAACACCTGCGACTTCTCGTCGAACACCATGGCCTCCCTCACCACGGGCAGCACGACCCCGTGGCGAGACGCCTACTGCGAGCACGGCGCCAGCCACCATGTGGCGGTGGGCGACGGCGGCAAGATCGGGTACTGGTCCGGCAGCGGCAGCGTAACGGTCACGACGATAAGCGGTACGCCGAACTTCAAGGCGGTGCGCTTGATCGACGGGCTCTGGATAGCGGTGGGAGACGGCGGAGCCATCTGGACGACGGCGACGCCAGCGACCGGCGGCTCGTGGACGCAGGTCACAACGCCCTACGATACGAACTTCCAGTGCGTGGCCGGCTCGGCGTCCGGCCAGGTGTTCATCGGCGGCTCGATCGGGGCTGTGATCCAGCCAGTGGCCTTCACGGCGCAGATCACGGCGGGCGTGCTCGGCGCCCTGAGCCCCGTGTCTGTGCCGACGCGCAATGTGGCCGCAGCCGCCTACTGCGACCATTACGGCGCGGCGTTCACCACCAACCCCTACTTCATCATCTCCGGGCCAGCGTACAACCCGCTGCTTTCCTATGGCGGGACAGACCTCAAGACCTGGGAGCCCGGAAACTTTCTGCCCTCCGACGCCACCCCAGTCTTGTTTGGCAACGAACTCGCCCTTTCCATTCCCTCGCTGATGGGTGTCGTATGATCGAACCCAGCGGCGTGCAGTGGTGCGGCCGCTTCCCCACGAGCAACGCGCTGACGGACCTGGTACAGCCGTTCCAGGACAATGTCGTCGCCTTCATCGCCGCGCTGCGCGCGGCTGGTGCGTCGGTGGAAATCAGCGCCACATACCGCCCAGCCGAGCGGGCCTATCTGATGCACTGGTGCTGGCAGATCGCCACAGGCGCTGTCGCGCCAGCCGATGTGCCGCCCATTGCTGGGGTCGATATCGACTGGACGCATGACGGCAACATGGAGGCTGCGCGCACCGCCGCCATCCTGATGAAGCATGAATACGGCATGGCCCACGTCGCTGAGCTGATTAGCCGTCACACTCAACGCCGTGCAATCGACATGACCATTCGCTTCCAGGGCGCGATTCAGGTGCGCACCAGGCATGGCACGCTGGCGGCAGCGGCCTGCCTCACGGATTTGATCGCGGTGGGTAGAAGCTATGGCGTGATCAAGCTGGAAAGCGATCCACCCCATTGGTCCGACGACGGCCATTAGAATGGTGTTGATCGGTGCTTTGGCCGCAGCGTGGATACTGTTCGCGCTGATGTTTCGCGCGGATCAGGCCTCCTGGGGGGTCGCCGCTCTCTTGTCCTTTGCGATAGTCGGCGGCGCCATCGCGATAACGGCCGCTCTCACCCTCATCGCCCTTTAACGCCTCATCGGTCTGCTGTTCTGTCCTGTGCCCCTCCGGGTCACAGCCGTGCGTCCAAAGCTCGCGTGGTGGGCGGAACAGCAGACCGATGCGGCGCAATCTTGCGCATCATCACAACCCGGAGAATGACATGACCGAAACCACCATCCAGCCTGCCGCCAAGACCAGCGTGTGGGACGCCATCAAGGAAGACGCCAAGGAAGACCTGTCGGGCCTGGAAAGCTTCCTGAGCAACCTGTTCGTGCAGGACTTCAATGCCGTCTTGCCGGAGGCGACTGCCACGGCCGCGGCCGAGCTGACTGCGATCGCCACCGGCGACAACAAGGACACGGGGCACATTCTGGCCGCCGGCGTACGCAATGCCGAAGCCGCCGCGATCCAGACCAGCGTCACGACCACGGCGCAGACCCTGGCGGCCGTGGCCGCCACCACGCACGCCAGCGCGGTTCAGTAATAGGCGCAAGCCTCTGCGGGGGCAGTGGAGCAGGGAGGACCGAAAGATGCGATACCAACAGCTGGCGACGGTCCTCCCGCTTTTACTTTCCGGCTGTGCCGGGCTGACTGACGTGCTGGCGCCGCCCTATATGCCGGAGCCGATACACGTCTATGACCAGGCGCAATACGACGCCGACGTGGCCGAATGTCGGCTGGCCGGCGCAAACTACAAGCCGCAATTCCACCTGGGCACCGTGGTCGCCAAGACCATGGACGGCGCCACCAGCAACAGCTCGCTGATCCCGGTCAGCCCTTGGGTGCCGGTCGCCGGCGCCGCCGGCAGCGCTCTCAGCGCCACCACCGATGGGCTGGACGTCATGAGCGGCCAGCATGCCAACGTCTTCCGCAACTGCCTGCGCGATGAAACCCGCCGCGATCGATCCGCGATCGTGGCCGACCCGAGGGGCTGACATGCCTTACAAAGTTTTCTTCTGTGTTCCCACCGGTCGCGCGGAGTTCTTCGTGCAGCGGTTTTACGACAAGGCAACATGCGCTGCGAAGCCTGGCGACTACTGCCGCGCGCGCGTCCAGGCCTGGGCTGGTCCCGACAAGGAATTGGAGGCGAATAACCGATGGCCAGCGGACACGGATCCTCGCTGGCCGAAATGCTGCGAGGCCTGCGGCAAGGAATTCGCGGCCGACGCCAGCAGGTCGACCGGCTCGCGGACGATCGTGGCCCGAGCCGACACCGGAGAGGAAATCGACCTGTGCAATGCGCCGGTTGGGGCTTGCTGGGATGCCAGCTGGTACCGGGACGAGCGCGCTGGCCCGGACGGCCGTCGCCTGATCGTCAAAACGCCGGGCGGTGACTGGGATATCGATAGCCGCGCTTCCAACTGCACGATGCCCAATGATGATGCGCACCGGTGCTGGGTGCGTCACGGTCGGCCGGAAGACGGCACGCTGAACGTCGACAAGAACGGCAACACCTGCCAGGCGGGCGCCGGCTCCATCATCTGCGGCAATTATCACGGCTTCCTGCGGAACGGTTATCTCACCGATGGCTGCTGAGACTGCGTTGGTCGAGCAGCGCGAGAAGAGTGATTGCGCAATCTGTTGCATCGCGATGGCGACCGGGCTGTCATACGAAGAAGTGATGGCGGCCGCCGGCGACGCCTATCAGCCCGGGAAGGGCACGAACCGTGAGTACGAGATTCTGCAGCGGCTGGGCTACAAGTACACTTTCGAGCGCGGCGAACCGGTTGGAGACATCGTCGCGCGCCACCGCGATTGGTGCATCTCCCCCGAGTTCTTTCGCTCTATGCTGTGGGGGCGGCGGGCGCTCGTATCGGTGCCGTCAGTGAACTTCGCCGGCGGTCACCATATGGTCTATTGGGACGGCCGCAGGATCTGGGACCCATCGCGCCTGAAGCGGTATGAGACCGTTGACCAGCTGCTGCCCGACGGCATTGTGCTGTTCCGCGAGGTGGCATGATGTTCGCGCCTGGCGACTTCGCCTCGAAGCCGATCGACCCGCTGAAGCCACGCCGGAAAGGCAACTATATCGGCGCGCCAGCGGTATTCGCGCTGGAGATGGCATGCCAGCAAATCTGCGAGGCCTACACCTCGGGCCAGCATTACGCGGGCTTATACCTAGTCGGATCATGCCTGGAGCGCCCGAACTGGCGCGACGTCGACGTGCGGCTGATCATGGATGACGCGCAGTTCACGCGCGAATTCCCTGATGCTGGGCCGGTGGACCATGGCCGGTGGGAGTTCGACCCCAAGTGGCTGCTGCTGACGATTTCGATCTCGGCGCACCTGTCCAAGCTCACAGGCCTGCCTATCGATTTTCAGTTTCAACCGCAGTCCCACGCCAATGCCCGTCATCACGGCCGGCGCAACGCGCTGGGCATGCACTTCGCAAAGGGGACATAGAATGGACTTCCTGAAGAAATGCTTTTCCGGCCTGATCAAAGCCGGCGCCATGGCCCTGGCGCGCCATGCGGCGACGCTAGCCGGCGGCGCGGTGCTGACCTGGTTGCTATCGCACCATGTCCAGGCCGACTTCGCCACTAGGCTGGTGGGCGACCTGCAGGATGCGCTGTTGACGGTTGCCGGCGCCGGTCTGGTCGCCACGGGCATCGGTGCCAGCCTCAAGGACGTCTCCAGCGTCAACGGCAAGGTCGCGGTCACCGCGTCGGCAGCCTACGACGCCGGCCGTGCCCAAGGGCAGCAGGAGGGCGTGGACGCCCAGGCAGCCAACGACAACACGAAGGTGGCGGCCGTGGCCGACGCGATCAAGACGGCTGACACCGCGACGAAACAGGACAAGGCCTCCATCGTGGCGGCCCTCAAGACAGGGACTTTCTGATGCGTTACCACCGGCACAATGTACGAATCCTCCGCGCGATGACGATGGCGATCGCCGCCATGGCCCTGGCCGGCTGCGTTCCGAAAGATCAGATTCAAACGGTGCCGGAAGCCCCGCCGCCGGTTCCTGCGACGAAGCCGACGGTGAAGATGATCGACCTGACCAAGCTGTGCGTTATCGTGAAAACGTACACGCCGGCCGAAGAAAAGGCGCTCGCCGATGCAGTTTCAGCACTCCCCGCGACGAATCCGGTTATCACTGCGATGGGTGATTACCGGCGGATGCGCGAGGATGGGCGTGCCTGCATCGCCAAAGCTAAGAACCCTTAGTTGTCGGTCACTTATTAGGGCACTAGCTATGTCTTTAATCGATATCGGGAAAGATGCGCTCAAAGCGGCGCCCAAGGAATGGCGGCCAGCGATGGTCATGGGTTTCCTGGCAGCCGCGATGGTGTTCGGATACTTCCACTACATCGCCGGGCCCATATCTGAGGCACACGCCCAAGGCATCGACAACACGACAGCGATCTCCCACCTCGACCAAAAGAGCGATGAGAGAAGCAAGTTAGTCCAGCAGCGACTACGCGCCATTGAGGGCAGCCAGGCCGAACAGGGCCAGCAGCTCAAGGATATGTCCGGCCAAATGAGTATCATCCTGCAGGTGCTGCTGACCGGACAGAGACCGGCGCCACAGCCCAGGAAACACAAATAGCGCGCCGGCCAAAGCCGGTTCGAGGGGAAGGCCCGCTGGCGAAAGCCGGCGGGCCTATTTTCGTTTCAAATGACTAGAACCGGACTTCGCCGATCGTCGCTTGGGCGCCGGTGGCGAACCGATAGAACTGCTCGGCCACGGTCGCCACATCCTTGCCGAAGGCCTCTGTCGGCTGCGTCGGGCCTTTGGCGTTGACCATTGCCTCCGCGGCGGCGTCGATGGCGGCGAGGGCGGCGGCCGGCTCACTCTTGGCCATGGCATAGAAGAAATTGCCCAGCCCAAAGACGAAGCTGGCGAAGACCGCCGGCGTCTCGTTCTGAGCGGGGCCGCGCATCATCGCGCGCGCTGCAGCCTGGACGCACCTGGTGCGGATCGCGCTGTCGGGGATAAGTTCTGTCTTCTTTACCATGGTCTCTCTCTCCGGGTTCGAACCTTCGGCAAAATTGCCGAAGGTCGGAAATGAAGCAGTATGCCCCGCTGCGCTGGTCTGTCGATGTGAACGGCCCGTGGCGGATCACTTTCGAGTTTCAGGACGGCGACGCCTTCCGGGTCGAGCTGGTCCAGCCTCACTAATCACCGGCGGGGGCTTCGGCCCCCAAAGGCCCCTTGGAGACCATCATGGCGACGCATAAGCCCCACCATCCCGAAATGGCCGCTGGCGAGAAGAAGTCGCCGCCGGTACACCCTGGCGCCGTTATCAAGGCCGCGCTGGATTCCCTCGATCCGCCGGTTGCTGTCAATGCCGCGGCCCAAGCCATTGGCTGGTCGCGTTCCGGCCTTGGCTTGGTCTGCAATGAGAAGCGCCCGGTCTCAGCCGAATGCGCACTGCGGATCGCGGCCTTCCTCGGCAACGGGCCGAAGGGTGCCGAACTGTTCATGGCGCTCCAGGTGGAATTCGACTTGTATCATGAGCGGCGGCGATTGAAGTCGCAGCTGGCCAGGATCAAGCCCGCACGGCCGACCTAATCCCATTCGCCGGCGACGCGCATCATGACCTCTACCCGTCGACGACACCGCCGGCAGCGAAAGCCTGGCACAGGCTTGCCCAACGGCATGGCGACGGCCTTGGGCGCGCGGTGCCATAGCTTCCAGGCATATTCCCGCGTGCGGTGATCGCAACCGGTGCACGCGATGACCAAGACGGCGTGCGCCATCATGGCCTGTTCGACCGTCTCCACCGGACCGCGATATTTCTTGAAACCCATGCCTCGCCCTGCGCTGTTCCGGCGTCAGGGTGAATGGGCAAGGCGTCGGGAATCCGACTTTAGGGAAGGGCGCGACGGCGTCCAACTGGTTTTGTGAAGTGGCGGAATTGCTGGATATTTAGAGGCGTGAACAGACGGGGAATAGTTGGACGCGCGCTATATAAATCAACGCGTTGTGATCGACCTACCGTTAGACGATCCCCCAA